>DNGH01000310.1 GCA_003486285.1 Actinomycetota bacterium | reverse complement strand
GATGCCGGCATCCTTCTGCCCCGGGTCCCGATCCCCGCCGTGTTCGCCGCCGCCGCCGCCGGCACCCTGCTGCCGCCGAAGGGATCGCGCTTCTACCCGAAGCCGGTGCGCGGGATCGTGATGCGGGCGAAGGAGTAGGGCGGGCCGGTGTGATCGCCGTCGCCGAGGGGAGGGGCATGTGATCCGGTTACGGCTCGATGGGTGGTGGGGGTAGCTGCGTGTCGGGGCCGACCCGTGCGAGGGACTCTGCAACTCGTATGAGTTCGTTCTTGGACATCTCTCCGGTGAGGAGCTGCGGGGCATGCACCGTTGCCACCACGTACGGCGCGATCTGCCAGGTGACTTGCTTGCCGTCCTCCCATTCCAGGTAGCCGCCCTCGGCACCATCGATGAGCACGGCTTCCCACGGGGCGGTGCGCGGGTCTACGGGACCGGGAAACGAGTTGGCGGGCCGGGTGGATGTGTCCTGGATGTTGCCGTGATAGACGACGATCAGCAGCCTGATGTGGCGGTCTCCTGGTAGAGCCTCAGCGAAGTCCATGAGGTACCAGTTCTGCACACGGAGGAGCCGTTCCCCCTGGGGTCCGTCGATTCGTTCGCACAGCTGGCCGTCAGTAGACCAGGCTTGGTCAAGTTCGAAGCCGACGGGTAGGTAGGTGGGGACATACAAGAGCTCGGCGTCGATGTCGGATGGGTCTCCGACCTCAAAGTGCCACGAGTGGTCCGGCGAGGCCTCGACACAGCCTGCCCCTTCCCCGTAGGCGTCTTGCTGCCTGTTCCCACCCAGCAGGGCATACAGACCGACGCCCGCCACGACCACCGCCGCAAACCCGGCAGCGAGCCAAGCCACGTTGGGGAGTCGGCGGGTACGACGGGTCCGGTTCGTGACCGAGAGTATCCCGATGGGAGTGGCCGCAGCGACGGCGGCAAGCGTGTCGCGAACGCGGTCTTCGAGACCGGAGTCAGGCATGGTCGATCTCCTCTTTGAGAGATGTCAGAGCCCGGTGCAGCAGCGAGCGCACAGTTCCTTCCCGCATTCCCAGCAGGCTGGCGATCTCACCCACAGCAAGGTCCTCGTAGTAGCGGAGGACGACGACGGCTCGTCGCTTCGGTGACAGTCGACAAAGCAGCTCCCAGGTCTCGTCGACCTCCGGTGCAAGTACCACCCTGGGGTGGTCACTATCTCGGTGCCGAGCTTCGATCAGTCGACGGCGGTGGAAGCCCGTTGCACCATTGACAACACTCTGTCGCAGGTATGCCTTGGGGTTGTGAACCAGCGACCCACGTCTCTGCAGATTCACAAAGGCGTCCTGTACGACATCCTCCCCAGCTGCCACCGAACCGGTCAGCAGGTGAGCGAGCCGCACCAGCCGAGCGTGCTCCGACCGGAAGAGCCCTGAGAGATCAGGCACGGCAGCAGCGACCCTGTCAGTACTGAGGAGCTCATCAATAGATTCCGGGCCACATCGATCCCTCGTCACACCTATAAGACGCGTGGACGGGGAAGAACGTTGCACCCCCCGTGCCAACTCGAGACCCGGCTCATGTAACAGATTGCGCATTTCCCGAGGGGGCGGCTGTGACTCGAGGTGAGGTGGAGCTGACGACGCGCTCCGCCCTTCAGACGGTCCATCGGCTCATGTGATATTCCCGCACTATGGCGGAGGGGAGTGAGTCGCACCAGCATCAGCCGACATGCTTCCGGTTCATATGATGGGGGGATGATCCGAGGACGCCGCAGTCGATGGTCGGTGGTGCTCCTGGCAGGGCTAGTCGCCGCTGTGGTCTGCTCTTCCTGTTCGAGCGACGCTCCCCGGGCTCGGACGTACTTCGAGACGCTCGATCTGAGCAGCCCGGAAGTTGCCGTCGCCGAGTTCGCCGAGGCTTTCGCGTCCGACGACTTCTTCAGGGTGTGGCTCATATTGGATCGTGAAACCCAGGCCGACATCATGCTGGCGATCCAGTTCCGGGCCTTCGGGGACCTGGTCGACACTGGCGCATTTGACGACTTTGAGCAGGAGTGGCTCACCGGCGGGTACGACTTCTCGGAGGCCGAGTCGTTCGATGCCTGGTACTACTTCGATCAGCTGATGCTGTTGGCTGACTCGAATGCTGCCTTGCTGTTCGACCTCCCCGCGGAAGGGGCTTTTAGTGCCGTCGGTCCCGATCGATTCAGCACTCCTTCGCCCGACGGCGGATACGTCGTGATCGAGACTCGCTTGACCGGTGACCGGTGGCATGTCTGGAGGGTCTCGGTGAACCCCCCGACCGGTGACACCACCTTCTGGCCGGGTACGCCAGGGTCGTAGCCAGTCCCATCTCGGATGACATTTACGCACCCTGGCCGAGGGGAGGGTGTTGTGGCTTGGTGCGTGACGTACGGGTGTCTGGTATGACTGAGGCGTGGAGTTGAGACCACCAGACCCCGAGGCGTACGGCCGTGTTACCAATCCCGGTCGCTACGCGATGGTTGTCGACACGGCCCGGGATCTCGTGGGCAGCCTTGTCCATGGCTACGACGTCGAGACGGCCGACGGCGACGCCGCCACGGACTTTCCCCGTTGGACTGGCCCTGAGGGTGACACGATCCGGCTCCTGCCGTCCCGCGGTGTGCCGCTTGCGTTCTTGTTCACCGGGTTCCCCGCCGTCCTGGTGCGTTTCGGAACCTGGGGTGAGGAGGCATTTCCGTCATGCGGCTGTGACGCGTGTGACGAGGATCCAACAGAGGTGGCCGATCGACTCACGCGGTTGGTCCAGTGCGCGGTCGATGGGAACTATCGGGAGCAACTGACCCGACGCTGGCTTGACCGTTCGTTCAGCGGTCCATGGGGAACTGAGCGAAGGCGTGGTCGGCTGCTCCGCGCCGAGCGACACCGCCTCGGTCCTCGAGGGCTTCATGATTGGCCGCCCTGGCCATCCCGGCCTCCGGTCGGCGGTCCCCAGCAGGGCGAACCGAAGCCAGACCTCTGATGACATTTACGCACGCTGGCGGAGGGCATAGTGCGTCAAGTAAAGGAAGCCCTAAGCCGAACAGAACGACTCCAACTCTCGCGTCATGGCCTGAAAGTCCTCGACCTCGCGATGGTCACCGCCGCGATCGGCGCACCAGCAATCTGAGCGTCGCGAGGTCCGGCCGCGCACCCGCCCTCGGATTGTCATGCCGCATACGAGTGGTTCGGTCGATACAGGGTCTGGCGCACCCCGGGAGGGTCGTACCAGACGTTCAGGCCCGACAGCTGAGTGCCGATGTCCAGCACTTCGCACTCCGAGATGGCGAGCCGAGCGTGCCTCGGCAGAAGATCGGTGTCGCCGCGCGGTTCCCGCCAGCCGTTCTCCAAGATCTCAAAGCCGGCAAGCTCCGTGATACGGCCTATCACCGCGACGAGGTCGCCATCGTCCTGGTTGAGACCGAGGGTCGTGATCGATGGGTCACCAGACACCGCATGCATGTCTGGCGTCGGAGTCATTGACTCGGCTCCGCAGGCGACCGCCACCAAGGCCAAGAGCGCAACACCCAGCAGTCCACGCCGCTGCATGACCGAAACATAGGCCCCGGGCGGCTCTACATCTCCCGGCCGAAGGTCACACGATCGCCAGGGGTGACAATTAGGCACGCTGGCCGAGGGGACTGCTCACTTTCTCGGCCGAAGGTGGAGGTGGCCCGGAGGGCCGGAAGGGGTTTCTCAGCGACAACGAGGTGGAAACACGTCCCCCTTTGCCCGACCAGCGAACCGGGTGACCCCCCCCGCTCCTCCTCGTCGCGGGGCGCGCCACCCGGGAGCAAGACCCGGGGAGCATTCGTAGACTGCACCGCGTGACGATCCTCACCGCTGACACCCGCCGAGCCCTCACCGCGGGCCGGCTCGGGCACCTGGTCACGATCAATCCCGATGGCAGCCCGCAGATCAGTGTGGTGTGGATCGGCCTCGATGGCGACGAGATCGTGATCGGTCACCTCCCGGGAGGCCGCAAGGTGGCCAACATCGGACGCGATCCGCGGGTGGGGCTCACCGTCGAGGCAGAAGGCGCCAACCCGATTGGGATGGCCAACTACCTGATCGTTTACGGCAACGCCCGTTTGGTCGAGGGTGGTGCCGCGGAGCTGCTCCAGCGATTGGCCGCGGTGTACATCGGCCCCGGCGTGAAGTTCCCGCCGTTCGAAAATCCACCTCCCGGCCACGTGATCCGGATCACGCCTGAGCGAGTCGGTGGGGTCGGACCTTGGGCGGGGTAAGTTAGCTGCGCCCTCACTGGTCTCCCGACACGGCCTGAGGATCGACACGCCGACTTCTCCGCGGCCACGGTGCCGACACCGCCCTACCCCATCGCCCCCAAACGCTGCACCGTGCGCAGGTACAACTCCGCGGTGAGACCGAGCGACGCCTCCGAGACGCGCTCGTCGGGGCCGTGGAACATGCGGAGGAAGTCGCCGAAGGCCATCCGGTCATCCATCAGCCCCACCCCGTAGGCGACGACACCCTTGGGGCGGAAGAAGCGGGCATCGGTCCCCACCGGGATCAGGGTGGGGATGAGGTGCCGGCCCGGTGCCAACTCTCCCAACGCTCCGGCGATCGCCTCCCACAGGGGACCCTCGGGTGCCGACCCGCTGGCGGCGGTGGCTTCGACGACCTCGTAACCGAGACCGTCGAAGTCCGATCCGATGGCGCGCCGGAAGTGCTCGGCGACGGCGCCGGCGTCCTGTCCCGGTAGTGAGCGCACGTCGATCTCGGCCATCGCCTGGTCGGGGACCACATTGGCCTTGATGCCGCCGTGGACGACGTTGGGGCTGACGGTGAGGTGGGTGCAGGCGTGGACCCAGCGTGCCAGGCCGAGATCGCTCGCCGCGATCCGTTCGATGGCGTCGGCGACGCGGGCAGGATCGAGGAGCGCATCGGAATCGGGTGGATCCCAGGCGGCGACGAAGCGCCGCCATTCCTCGGTGATCGTCGCCGCGGGCGGGTTGGCGGCGAGGTGGGCGATCGCATCCGCGATTGGAACCACCGCGTTGGCGGTCCGGTAGGGCTGGCTGCCGTGACCGGCGATGCCCGCGGCATGGAGGCGACGCCACTGCGGGCCCTTCTCTGCGACGGTGACCGGTATCCCGGCACCCTTCTTGCCCTGCAGCGCCGGCGTACCGATCTCGCCGACCAGGTAGTCGGTGGCCACCGCATCCCAATGCTCATCGACCAGCCAGCGGGCGCCGAGGCGTCCGCCGGCCTCCTCATCGGCCACGGCCAGGAAGACCAGGTCCCCCGGGTAGCGCTCCGCCCCGGCTGCGTAGCGCTTGAAGGTCGCGGCCATGGCCGCGGTCTGGTCGAGCATGTCGATGGCGCCGCGTCCCCACACGAACCCCTCGCGGCGCTCCGCGGCAAAGGGATCGACCGACCAGCCCGCCCCGGCGGGCACGACATCGGTGTGGCCCATCAGCATCAGGGCCGGGGCGCTGCCGAGCCCGGGGATGCGGTACACCCCGCTGACCCGTCCGGGAGCCGGCTCGAACCGCTCTGCGGACATCCCGAGATATCCGTCGAGGGTGTCCACGGAGCGAACCTCGCCCCCGGACGATGGAGTGCCGTCGTTGACGCAGGCATTGCGAATCAGCTGCTGCAGCAACTCGACGACCTCTTCCGCGGCAATGCTCACGACTGGACCCTCCCCAAGAGTGACTCCTTCCAGGTGCGGAACCTGGTGTGGCGGCTGCCGTCGGGACCGTGGCCGAGGCCGGTCTTGCCGTGCAGATCGAAGGTGATGATCTCCCCCGAGTCGGGATCGACCGCCAGATAGCGGGCCTCCCCCACCGCCGGGCCGGCGCGCCACAGCAGGAATCTCCCGATGCGCCTCTTGTACTCCACGGGCTCATCCAGTTCGTCGCCGAGATGCAGCAGGCGGTCGGGGGCCTCGATCCACGACGACGCGGCGAGGCGATGGTCCCGCAGTGGCGTCGGCGACAGGTCGGAGGTGTGGAAGGCGCCGGTGAGGAACGGGCGATCCCCCGCCATCAGGAGTCGGTGCGGTGCATCACGATCGACCGCGCCTTGAAGCCGTTGGACTCGAAGAAGTTCTTGGCCTGGCGATGGCCGGGTGAGACGTGGGCATCGAAGCGGGTGATGCCGCGGCCTGCGGCCCCGGCAAAGAACTCGGCCATCATCGCTTCACCGACGCCGACCCCCCGCGCCTGTGGATCCGTGTAGACGTAGCGGATCGCGGCGACCCGGTCACCTCCGGCCTGCGGCAGCAGGTCCTCGTCGCACCAGGCGAGGAACCCGACCGGCACTTCGTGCAGTATCCCCAGCACTACCGACCACTTGGCGGCGGAGAGCATCGCGGCGAGAGTGTCGGCGACCGGGGTGGCGAGGGCGTCACTCAGGGCCCACATCGGACGGAGTGCGATCATCTCCGCGGTCAGGCCCTGATAGAGGCTCAGGATCTCGGGGAGGTCTTCGAGCCGAGCGGGGCGGGCCGTGACTCGCCCGTCCACGCCGGACTCAGACACAGTCCCGGCAGTACTTGCGACGCTTGTCCGCCAGCTGGCTGGTGCGCTTGACCAGGAAGCAGTTCTGGCAGACGAACTCCCCCTTGCCCGCGGTCTCGGCGGGGGCGTCGAGTTCGATGGCCTCGCGACGCAGCTTGCGGATCTCCTCGGCCTCGTCGACCGGCAGGCTCTCGGCCTCCTCGTCCGCGGTGAGCATCTCGAGTTCTTCCGCCTCGAGCTCGTCGAGCGCCTCGCGCTCTTCGTCCGCCTCCTCGACCTCGACTTCGCCCTCTTCGACTTCGACGACTTCGGCTTCGAGGATCTCCTCGAGATCCGCCTCCTCGACCGCTTCGACCTCGAACTCGGCCTCGTCGATCTCGGCCTCTGCGGTCTCCTCGGTCTCCTCGGCGTCGTCCACCCAATCCTCATCGGATGAGGCGAACTCTTGTTTCTTGGGAGGTGCCATCGCGCCTTCTGCCGGGTAGGGGCGGGGCGAGTATATCCCCCGGGAAACTCAGATCAGGAGCGTCGCGCCGCCCGGATCGAGATGGACCCGGAATCCGCCGCGTCCCACGGGGATCCCGTCGCGGCGAACCTTCCAGGAAGCCGGGAGCGAGACGTCGGCGACCGTCGTGGCCATCCGGGTGACCCCCGGGTGCCGGGTGTGCAGGCCCAACGCCAGGGCCCGGCGCAGGCTCCACAGCCCGACCCTGGGGCCGCCGAACGACTGGATCTCGAGGCGGGAGTCGTTCATCGCGGCCTGGGGCGCCACAGTCCAGCGCCCCCAGTGCTGAGCATTGGCCACCACGAGCGCCCGTCCCGAGGCTGCGATCGTCCGCCGGTCGCCGGCGATCGCGACGGGACCGCTCCGGCCCGCCCAGGGGAACCCGAGTCCCCCGGATGCGCCGGCGCCCGCGGTGACGGTGCCGAGAAAGCAGTGGCGCCCGCCGGCGATCTCGAGGACACCCAGATCGACGGGATACGCGGTGCCGCGTTCCAGCCGGCGGAGGGCCGTCCCGAGGCTGGGATCGAGCGCGAACAGCCGGGATAGCTCGCGGGCCCCGGCGAATGCGATCGGGACGCCGGGTGCGGCAGCGGCGACAGCGGCGACGTCGGCCGTACTCCCGACGACCAGGACCCGCTGGACCGTTCCGGGCGCCGCCCGGAACTCCGCCAACGGAACGACCTCGAGGGACGGCGGCAGGTCGCGCACCGGGCGCACCCCCTGCCCCAGCACGACGGCCGGGGTCACAGCGCTCCTTCGGCTGCCACCACTCCCCGGTCCAGGCCCCGGAGGGCGGCATGCACTCCCCGGGGGGGATCCGGGAACAGGTCCCGGATCTGACGAACCAGATCGATCAACTGGCGGCAGTTGCGGACGAAGTCCCCCACGGCCGCATCGTCGTCGTCCCCGAAGATCTCGTAGAGACTGCGACCGCCCGCCCAGCGGTAGGCGATGGCGGCAAAGCCCGGATCGGGGGGCCGCGTCTCGGGAACACCGGCGCGTCGCTCCGCAGCGGAGATCTCCTCCCACAGTTCCATCAGCTGCTCGCCGCGATCGGTGAGACCTGCGGGCCATCCGACCTCGGGCGTCTCCCGCCGGGGCTCGAAGGTGAACGCGGACGCCAACGCCGCGGTGCGGGGACCGTCGAGATCGTCGAACCACCCCCGCTCGATCGCCTCGGCCAGTACCAGGTCGAGGGCGTTGTAGACCCGTCGCAGTCGTTCGCCGCGTTCGGTGAGCTGCCAGCCGTGGACATAGCCGCGGGCCTGGAGCAGGCCGAGGATGCCCCGGAAGGCGGTCACGACCCCTGGGGGCAGGGTCTCGGCCCGCTGTTCCCGGACCTGGAGCGAGCGCTCCAAGCGACGTCCCTCGCGAGCCAGCTCGATCTTGGCGAGGACCCCGGGATCGGTGATCTCGCCGGGGAGCACGGTGATCCCCTGGCGCACCCCGGGGATGAACCCCGCCAGTGTGTCCGCAACGCGCCTCCGGTAGGCGGCGTCGCGCGGTCGGAACGGGCGGGGCAGGTCCACCCGCCCGACGCGGGCCACCGACTCGGGGAGGCGTTCCGGGGTGAGCCGACGCAACTCGGCATGTTGGGAGACGGTGAGCAGGCGGGGCCGCTTCCCGGTTCCCCGTGCGACGACGGCAACCCGCACCAACCCACCCGGCTCGACCCACTCGATCACATCCCCGGCGCTGGTGGTGGCGGCGAACTCGGCCAGCGCCCGATGCGGGTTCGGCGCCGATGCCTCGGCCAGACCCCACACGTCGACTCCGGGGTGCTCGCTACTGAGGCGGAGGTCGGCAAGGCGGCGGCGGTCGCCGTCCAGGTCCTGTGCGATCTCCCCGCGACGGCGCTGGTCGGCGAATTCGGCAAACGATGCTGCGAGGAGTTCCTCGGCGCGGGCCCGGTCGTAGCGCGCCACCAGGTTGACGGCCATGTTGTAGGTGGGACGGAAGCTCGAACGCAGCGGATGGCTCCCGCGCGCCGCGATCCCGGCAGCGCGTTCGAAGTCCACATAGGGAGAGTGCAGCATCACGGCGGTGCCTTCGGCGTCGATGCCCCGACGGCCGGCGCGTCCGGTCAGCTGGGTGTAGTCCCCCGCCTGGAGCATCTCGTGGCCCTCACCGGAGAACTTGCTCAGGCTTTCCAGGACGACGGTGCGCGCCGGCATGTTGATCCCGAGCGCCAGGGTCTCGGTGGCGAAGACCAGCCGAACCAGTCCCCCGGCGAACAGCTGCTCCACCGTCTCCTTCATCGCCGGCACCAGCCCGGCGTGATGCGGGGCAACGCCGGCCTGCAGACCATGGAGCCAGCGCTCGTATCCGATCACCGCCAGGTCGGTGGGACCGAGGTGGCGGGTGTTGGCCTCGGCCACGTTCTTGATCTCGGCCGCCTCGGCAGAACTGGTGAGGCGCAGGCCCCTTCCCACCACGGCCTGCACCGCGTCGTCGCATCCCCTGCGGGAGAAGATGAAGTAGATGGCCGGCAACAGTCCCTTCTGCCCGAGGAATTCCACGGTCTCGTGACGGCGCGGGGTGGCGTACCGCCGTTCGTGGTGCCCGGCGCTGCGGAGCAGGCGCGCCAGACGGTCGTTGGGGCGACTGCCGTGGAACACCGGGAAGAGGCGCAGTCCGGCCTTCTCCCATCGATCGCGCACCAGGTAGAGGGACTCGAGCGGAACCGGGCGTTCCCGCTCCACCACCAGGGCCAGATCGCCGCGGCGCTGCCGCATCCAATCCGCGAACTCCTCGGCGTTGGCGATCGTGGCGGAGAGACAGACCAGGGGGATGCTGCGGTCGAGGTGGATGATGATCTCCTCCCAGACCCCGCCGCGCTCCCGATCCTGTAGATAGTGGACCTCGTCGAGCACGACCACCCCGACGTCCTCGAGGTCCGGGCTGTCGGCATACATCATGTTGCGCAGCACCTCGGTGGTCATCACCACGATCGGCGCGGTGCCGTTGATCGAGTTGTCCCCGGTGAGCAAACCGACGGCGTCGTCGCCGTAAGCCCGGCGGAAGTCGCCGAACTTCTGGTTGGAGAGCGCCTTGAGAGGTGTCGTGTAGACGGCACGCCTGGCCATGGCCCGGGTCCGGGCGATGGCGGCCTCCGCGACCACGGTCTTGCCCGACCCGGTGGGCGCCGTCACGATCACCGAGGCGCCGCGATCGATGGCGTCCGCCGCCTCGACCTGGAAGCGATCCGCGGTGAACGGGAGGCCGGCGAGGTAGCTGCGGGCGCTCACCGGCGCACGGTGAAGCGCACGATCCAGATCGTCGCTTCGTAGAGGAGGTAGAGCGGAATCGACAGCAGCAGCAGGGTCAGCGGGTCGCCGCTCGGCGTGGCGACGGCGCCGACCGTAACGATGGCGAGCACGGCCCAACGCCGTCCCGAGGCGAGGCGGCGCCAGCCCACGATCCCCATGAGCGCCATGGCGTAGAGGAACACCGGGAACTCGAAGCCGATCCCGAACACGAGGAGGAAGCGCAACGCGAACGAGAGGTAGTAGTCGCCACCGATGACGGGGGCGAGATCGTCGCCGCCGAAGTCGATCAGGAAGCCCAGGCCCCGCTCGAGGGACCAGTAGCCGAACGCGATGCCGGCGAGGAAGAGGATCGTCAGGGCCAGGACGATCGGCACCACCAACCGCTTCTCCCGCCGGGAGAGGGCCGGCGAGATGAAGGCCCACAACTGCCACAGCACCACCGGGCTGGCGAAGACGAAACCGGCGAAGAGGGACAGCCGCATGAACAACGAGAACGCCTCGGTGGGCCGGAAGAACACCAGGGCCCGGTCGGCGGCCACGTGCTCGTATGGGGCGATGATCAGATCGAAGATCGGGCCGCGGTAGATGAACGCCACGACCGCCCCGACCAGGACGGCGGCACCGGCCTTGATGATGCGCGCCCGCAACTCCTGGAGGTGAGCGGTCACCGGCTGTGCCGTCGTCTCGCTCAAACTCCACCTCCCGCCTCGGGCGGGGGCGGTGGTTCGACCTCCGGGTCCAGGGTCGAGGCCATCGAGCGCCGTATCGCCCCGAGATCCAACTCATCCAGGCCGGCCTCGGACTCGATGCCCCGGCGCAGGTCGTCAGCGGCGTCCTTCAGCTGGCGCAGTAGCCTCCCGGCCTTGCGGGAGAGCTCGGGAAGGCGCTGCGGCCCGAACACCACGAGGACGACGACCGCGATGGTCAGAAGCTCTGTGGGGCTGACTCCGAACACCAAGCGATGGTAGGGCGGCCCAGCCCTTCTCCGGAGCGGCTCAGTGCAGCAGTTGGTCGATCCAGTCGCCCGAGTCGAGGGCGGCGGTGAAGCGGGCGATCTCGGTCTCGGTGATGCGATCGGGGTCGTCGATCACCTCGTATCCGACACCGGTGGCGAGCAGGATGGACACCACGCGATGGTTGGCGGGGCGCCGCTGCGAGTCGCCGCAAGATGGGCAGTCGAACAGGTAGCTCCCGGTGCCGCTGAGTGCGGTGAGCTCGAGGCTCAACTCTCCCGGCAGCAGCTCGACTTCCCCGCAGACCGGGCACATGGTGCGAATCGTGGTCATCGGTGAACTTCTCCGGGCCGGGTCTCGTGGTCTCCTCAGGTATCGGGCCGCTCACCGCGGGCCTGAATGACCATATTCCGGGGTAGTCACATGTAGCGCGCCAGGATGCGATCGCGTAGTCCGGACAGCTCGCGGCGCACCATCGCGGCGTCCCCCCCGGCGAGAAGCTCGGCCGATCCTCCCAATCGCAGCAGCAGGCGGGCGGTCACGGCCGGGTCCGAGGCACTGAACTCGATCACGGTTCCATCGGATTCACTGGCGACGGTCGTCACCGGGTAGTAGTCGGCCACCCATGACGCCTCGGGGGCCAGTCGGATCTGCACGACGGCATCTTCGGCACCGGGTGTGTAGCGCACCCCGGGCTCCGGCGGCGTGCTGCGGGGGGTGAAGTGCTCTCCGGTCGCGGCGGCGGAACGAATCCGGTCGATGCGAAACACCCGCTCACCCCCGGCGTGGCGGCAGTGCGCCGACACATACCAGTTGCCCATCGCGGCGAACACGGCCCACGGCTCGATCTCCCGGCTGGTGGCCTCCCCGGTGGCGATGGCGACGTAGTCGATGGCGACCACCGACCCCTCGGCCGCCGCCGACCGCAGGAGCGCCAACGGCCCCGGTTCCGAGCCGAGGTCCACATCGATCACGCCCGGGTCGGGAAGCACGCTGCGGGTCAGCTTGTCGACTGCACTCTGCAGCACCGGGTCGGCGGTTCCCGACGAGAGCACCGCCATGCCCCCCGCCAGGAGCATCAGGGCCTCCGAGGCGGACAGCGCCACGGGGTGGGCAAAGTAGTCGGCCATGCCGATCACGACCTCGTCGTCGTCGAGGTAGGCATCCATCAGGTCGCCGGGCCCGTACCCGGGCAGGCCGCACACGAAGACGAGGTTGAGGTCGCTGACCAGTTCGTTGCGGTCGTAGTGGAACCGGCGGCACACCTCGTCCACTGTGGCGCCGGGGTGGGCGATCACCCAGGGCACCATCGCCAGGATCCGCCCGAGGCGTTCCGCGGTGCGGGCGCTGCTCACGAGGGCCCCCGGACGTGCTCGACGAACCGGCTCCTCAGCTCGGCAGGGCTCTCCAGCACCGCGCCGTCCTCGAACCCGATGAGCCATCCGATGAAGGCTTCCGGGGAGGCCACCCGCATCCGCGCGGTGATGGCGCCGTCGGGGTGCTCGGTGACCGGCGTGTCGGCGCCGAGCTGGCGGTGGGCCCACCACGCCGTGGCGGCGTCGAAGCGAACCACGGCCTCGATCTCATCCACCCCGGCCTCCCACGGTGCCTCGGGGAAGCCGTCGGCGGCGCGAAACCCCGGCGGGCGCTCGAACGCTGCCGGCTCCTCCTCCACCTCCAGGTCCGCGATGCGATCGACCCGAAAGGTGCGGTTCTCCTTACCCACGCCCGCGACCAGGTACCAATGGCCGCGGCGGTGCACCAGGCCGTAGGGGGCGGCGCGGCGCTCTCTCTCGCGATAGCGGAACCGGACCCGGCGCCGCTCCACGACCGCACCGAAGAGCGCCTCCAACACGGTCGCATCCGCGCCGAGGTCGGCGCTGAGCGGATCACCGGTGCTCGTGGCTGCGGCCCCGCCGAGCTTGAAGATGGCACTGGGGGCGACGCCATCGCCGCCGAGCCTGGCCATCCGGGCCGCCAGCCACAGGGCGGCGCGCTCCTCGTCGGTCAGACCCGGGTCGGGAAGGGCGTACTCCTCGGGACGGATGGCATAGCCCTTCTCCACCTCGAAACGGTCGGTGAAGGCGAGGCGCAGCGGCACCCCGAGGCCGCGGATGAGGTCCTTGTCGCGCTCGAAGGTGCGGCGGAAGGCCTCGTCGCTCTTCTCGTCGTAGCCGGCCACGGTGTGGCGGATCTCGTCTGCGGTGACGGGACGGCCCACCGTGAGGAGGAAGGCCAGCAGGTTGATGATCCGCTCGATGACGCGATGCATGGTGTGTGCGGAAGGTATCAGGTATCAGGTGCCGGGTGTCGGTGTCGGGTAGCGGGTAGCAGGTAGCAGGAGAGGACTACCCCCACTTGTCTGCGCTGACACCTGACACCTGATACCTGTGACCTAATTCAGAGCGACGCGATGAGCTTGTCCACTCTTTCGTCCACGGCCCGGAAGGGGTCCTTGCAGAGGACCGTGCGCTGGGCCTGGTCGTTGAGCTTGAGGTGCACCCAGTCCACCGTGAAGTCGCGGTTGCGCTCCTTGGCGGCCTTGATGAACTCGCCGCGGAGCCGGGCTCGCGTCGTCTGCGGGGGCTGCACCAGAGCCCGGGAGATGTCCTCGTCGGCGACGACCCGGTCCACCATGCCCCGGCGCTCCAGCATGTAGTAGAGCCCGCGCTCACGGGACACGTCGTGGTACGCCAGATCCACCATCGCCAGCTTCGGATCGTTGGCGGGAAGCCGGTGCTTGGCGGCGTACTCGTCGAGGAGGAACTGCTTCGCCACCCAATCGCACTCGCGGCGCAGCGACAGCGGATCCTTCTCCAGGCCGGTGAGAAGGTGCTCCCACATCCCCACCGCCGACAACACCTGAGCGGGGAAGCCCGGAGCCCGGGCGTAGCGCATCACCCGCTCCAGGTACTCCCACTGGATGTCGAGGGCGGACAACTCGCGCCCATTGGCGAGCCGCACCCGGCGGCGGCAGGTCGTGTCGTGCGAGATCTCGCGGATCGCCCGGATCGGATTCTCCAGGGAGAGGTCGCGGAACACGACATCGTCCTCGAGCATCTGGAGCAGGGCCACCGTCGCTCCGACCTTGACGTACGAGACGTACTCGGACATGTTCGAGTCCCCGGCGATGACGTGGAGGCGCCGGTAGCGCTCGGCATCGGCGTGGGGCTCGTCGCGGGTGTTGATGATCGGCCGGCTCCGCGTGGTGGCCGATGACACCCCCTCCCAGATGTGCTCGGCGCGCTGGGCCAGGGAGAACACGGTTCCCCGCGCCGTCTGCAGCAGCTTGCCCGCTCCGGAGAAGATCTGCCTGGTGACGAAGAACGGGATGAGGGTGTCGATCATCCGCTGGAAATCGGTCTGGCGGCTCACCAGGTAGTTCTCGTGGCAACCGTAGGAGTTGCCCGCCGAGTCGGTGTTGTTCTTGAAGAGGTAGACCTGTCCCCGGATCCCCTCCTCCTCCAGTCGCTGCTCGGCGGACTGGACCAGGCCCTCGAGGACCCGCTCCCCTGCCTTGTCGTGGGCGATCAGGTCGTAGAGGCTGTCGCACTCGGGTGTGGCGTACTCCGGGTGGCTGCCGACGTCGAGATACAGCCGCGCCCCGTTCTCCAGGAACACATTGGAGGAACGGCCCCACGACACGACGCGCCGGAAGAGGTAGCGGGCCACCTCGTCGGGAGAGAGGCGCCGTTGGCCGCGCAGGGTGCAGGTGACCCCGTACTCGTTCTCCATCCCGAAGATGCGGCGCTCCATTGCTGGCGAGGGTAACGAACCCGGTGCGCTTGCGGGGTAGGCGGAGCCAATCGGTACCCTGGCCTGGTGAGCGGATCGGATCGATTGGTGAAGCTGGCCGAGGTGGCCGACCCCTCCGCAGCCCGCGTCTACGCCGCGCTCCTGGACTCCGCCGGGATCCCGGTGCAACTCCAAGGCGAGTCTCTGGGGCCCTACGTGGTCACGGTGGGCGACTGGGCGGTGACCGAGCTCTGGATCCCCGAGTCGGCCTGGGAGGATGCGGTCGAGATCCTCACCGCCGAGGGGCCGAGCCGGGATCTCACCCTGGTGGCGCCCCCGCAGCCCCCCGGTTCGGGCGACCTGCCACCGTGGCTGGTGGCGACGGCGATCGGCACCGCGGTCGGGCTCGTGGCCCTGTGGCTGGTGGCTACGCGGTTCTAGCCGAGCGTCGCAGGATCCAGGCGGCGGAAAGCGCGGCGCCGGTCGGTCCGCTCGACGACGGCCGCCTCCCATGCCACCGGGCCGTTCTCGTCGATCACCGCAGTGCACGCCGCCTTCGCCCAGCCGATGGCATCACCGAGCGGCGCACCGTCGCGATACGAGGCCGCCAGGTGGGACACCAACGCCTCGGCGGCCCCGCCGATGGCGGCATAGCGTCGCTCGTCGTAGAGGGTGCCGTCATAGGTGATCCGGAAGATGCGGTCGTCCTCCGGACTCTCCCCCACCTCCACGACCATGATCTCGACCTCGTAGGGCTTGACCTCCTGGGTGAAGATGTGCCCCAGGGTCTGCGCATAGGCATTGGCGAGACTCCTGGCGGTGACGTCCTCGCGGGAGTAGGCGTAACCGGTGAGGTCGGCGCGGCGGATCCCTCCGATCCGCAACTGCTCGAACTCGGTGTACTTGCCGACGCCGGCAAACGCCACCTTGTCGTACAGCTCGGAGATCTTCTGTAGGGCGCCACTCGGGTTCTCTCCGAGGATCAGGATGCCTTCGGCGTACTGCACCGCGACGATCGAACGGCCCCGGGCGATGCCCTTGCGGGCGTACTCCGCCCGATCCTTCATCAACTGCTCGGGTGGGACGTAGAACGGCATCGTCATCGGGCACGCTCCATGGCGCGACGGGCGGCCTCGGCGATGCGGTCTTCGGCGATCTCGGCAAATCCGGCCGCCGACACCGTCACCACGTTGGGATAGATCTCCCGGCGCAGATCCGGTCCACCGGTGCCGGTGTCCTCCTCGGCGGCGGAGACCAGGGCAGCCACCGCCAGGTCGATGGCGGCCGCCTCGGCCATGTCGGGGCTGAAGGCCCCGCGCAGATACAACCGGGCGTCGCGCCCGCCGGAGCCCTCGGTGGCGTAGTCGGTCTCCTCGTAGGAACCGCCGACCACGTCGTAGGAGTAGAGGCGTCCGGTCTTCTCCTGTTCGTCGTACCCGCAGAACAGCGGGATCACGACCAGCCCCTGGAATGCCATGGGAAGCTGGCCACGCACCATCGAGGCGAGGTGGTTGGCCTTTCCGGTGACGCTGAGCCGGCGGCCTTCGAGCTTTTCGTAGTGCTCCAGCTCGGTCTGGAACAGGCGCACCAGCTCGAGGGCGATCCCGGCGACCCCGGCGGTTGCCACTGCACTGAAGCCGTCGGCGGGAAACACCTTCTGCACCCGGCGGTGGGCGATGACGTTGCCGGCAGTGGCGCGACGGTCACCCGCCATTACCACCCCGTCGGCGTAGCGGAACGCCAGGACGGTGGTTCCCTCGGGGGGATCGAGGCGGCCGCCGCCCGCGGGAAGATCCCAGCGCGGCCCGAGCCCGTGGAGGCGCAGCAGTGCGGCAAAGCTGCCCGCCGGGGTCACCGCCTCCATGGGGAGCGGAGCAGGTGGCTGCTGGCTCACTGACCGCCCTTCTGGACGTAGTTCTTCACGAACTCCTCGGCGTTCTCCTCGAGCACCGAATCGATCTCGTCGAGCAGATCGTCGATCTTCTCCGTGAGTTCTTCAGCGTGGTGCGTGCCCTGTGTGGCCGCCCCTTCTTGCTCCTGGGGCGCGTCGCTGCGTCTGGTCTGCCTGCGTTCCTGTTCGGCCACGGGTCACCTCCTCAGGTCGTTCTCGAGGGCCTGGATGAGATCGGCTGCATGGGGGGAGCGCTCGAGGAGCTCCGCCGTGAGCTGCCTGGTACCCCGCAGGGGATCCATCATAGGCACCCGCTTCAGCGACTCCTCGCCGGCATCGAAGATCAACGAGTCCCAGTTGGCCGCCACGATCGCGTCGCCGTACTTGTCGACACACCGCCCCCGGAACCAGGCCCTGGTCTCCTCCGGCGGCTCCTGCGTGGCGCGGTGGACTTCGGCCTCGCTGAACAACCGGCGCATCCGACCCGATTCCGCGAGGCGACGATGGAGGCTGCGCTCGCGATCGACATCGTGATACTGCAGGTCGAGCATGCGCAGCTTGGGATCGGTCCACCGCAGCCGGTCGCGCTCGCGATAGGCCTCCAGGATGCGGAGCTTGGCCGTCCAGTCGAGGCGATCAGCGGTGGAGGCCGGGTCGTGCTCGAGATCGGTGAGCACTCCCTCCCACTCCCCGAGCGCCTCGAGGTTGGCATCGGTGGTGCCGTGCTCTTCGACGTGTTTCGCCAGCCACTCGTGATAGTGCCACTGCAGCTCGAGCGCGGTCGCGCTGGCTCCCTCGGCGGTGCGCACGACGGTGCGTAGCGTCGGGTCGTGGCTGATGCGCCACAACGCATCGACCGGGTCGTCGAGGATCACCGGTTCTCCCAGGCTCCCTGCCGTGATCGCCGCCAGCATCACCGACGTGACCCCAAGCTTCATCAGGATCTGGACCTCGCTGAGGTTGGCATCGCCGATGATCACATGGAGCCGGCGATACCGGGTCGGATCGGCGTGGGGCTCGTCGCGGGTGTTGATGATCGGGCGCTTCAGCGTCGTCTCCAGCCCGACCTCCTCCTCGAAGAAGTCGGCTCGCTGGGTGATCTGGTAGTCGACCGCTGGGCGCCCATTCTCGCCACCCACCTTCCCGGCGCCGGTGAAGATCTGGCGGGAGACGAAGAATCCCGTGAGATGCCGCACCAGGTCACTGAAAGGCACGGCGCGGGGAACCAGGTAGTTCTCGTGCGAGCCATACGAGTTCCCCTTGCCGTCGCTGTTGTTCTTGAAGACGAAAAGCCTCTGTCCGGCGCCGAGCAGCGGCGTCGCCGCCAGCACCGCCCGGGCCATCACGAGCTCCCCCGCCTTGTCGTGGAGGGCGGCCTGGCGGGCATCGACGCATTCGGGTGTGGAGTACTCCGGGTGGGCATGGTCCACGTAGAACCTGGCCCCGTTGCCGAGCACCACGTTGACCAGCCCGCTCTCGTAGTCGGCGGTGGGGGGCGGCTCGTAGCCGAAGCCGCGGGCATCACGCCCCGGCGACTCCTCGTCGAACGACCATTGGATCCGACTGGCAGCGCCGGCGTAGGAGTTGATCACCATGCTCGAAGCCACCACCGGGTTGAAGTCGGCCTGGTTGCGAACGGTGATGCCGAACTCCGTCTCGGTGCCGAGCACCGCCGGGACGTACGGCTCTCTCACAGGTACTGGCCGGTGGTGACTGCCTCGATGGATCGGCTCGCCCCTCCGCCCTCGATCAGGGTGCGAACGTATACGATCCGCTCACCCTTCTTCCCCGAGATCCGAGCCCAGTCGTCAGGATTGGTGGTGTTGGGGAGATCTTCGTGCTCGCGGAACTCCTGGTCGATCGCCGCCACCAGGTCCGCGGAGCGCACCCCGCGCGTCCCGTGCTGGATCTCGCGCTTTATGGCCTCCTTCTTGGCCCGGCGCACCACATTCTCGATCATCGCCCCCGACGCGAAGTCCTTGAAGAAGAGGACCTCCTTGTCGGCGTTGGCGTAGGTGACCTCGAGGAAGCGGTTCTCCACGGTGGTGGCATACATCGCCTTCACCACGGCGGTGATCATGTTCTGCCGCATCGCCTCACGGTCCCCACCGGTCGCGGCGAGTTCCTCGGCGTCGAACGGCACCCTGGGATCGAGGTAGATCCCGAAGATCTGGCGTGCCGCCTCCTCGTTGGGGCGCTCGATCTTGATCTTGACGTCGAGCCGGCCGGGTCGCAGGATCGCCGGGTCGATCAGGTCCTCGCGGTTGGAGGCGCCGATCACGATCACGTTCTTGAGCGCTTCCACGCCGTCCAGTTCGGAGAGCAACTGCGGCACGATCGTGGACTCGACGTCCGATGAAATGCCGGTGCCGCGGGTGCGGAACAGCGAGTCCATCTCGTCGAAGAAGACGATCACCGGCACACCCTCGTCGGACTTCTCCTTGGCCCGGGCGAAGATCAGGCGAATCTGCCGTTCGGTCTCACCGACGTACTTGTTGAGCAGCTCGGGACCCTTGATGTTGAGGAAGTACGAGCGGGCGTCCTCGCTCCCGGTCTTCTCGGCGACGGCCCGCGCCAGTGCATTCGCCACGGCCTTGGCGATGAGGGTCTTGCCGCAACCGGGAGGTCCGTACAACAGCACACCCTTGGGTGCGGCCAGGCCGTACTCCTCGAAGAGTTGCTTGTGGACGTACGGCAGTTCGACGGCGTCACGGATCGTCTCGATCTGATCCCGCAGTCCCCCGATCTGCTCGTAGGAGACGTCGGGCACCTCTTCGAGTACCAACTCCTCCACCTCGGGGCGGATCAGCCGCTCCAGCACCATGCCGCTGCGGAGATCGACGCGGACGTGATCGCCGACCCGCAGGAAGGCCGTGCGCATCGGTCCGGCCAGTTCCACCACCCGCTCCTCGTCGGCGCGGGCCAGGACGATGACTCGCCCCTCCCCCAGGATCTCCTTGATCGTCACCACCTCGCCGGTGGGCTCGAAGGAGCGGACGTCGATGACGTTCATCGCCTCGTTGAGCAGGACCTCCTGGCCGTGCTCCAACTGCTTCACCTCGATGCTCGGCTCGACGTTGACCCGGAGCTTCCGGCCCCCGGTGAGGACATCGAGGGTGCCGTCGGTGTTGACGCCCTGGACCACGCCAAAGGCGTTGGGTGGCGCGGTGAGTTTCTCGACCTCGTCGCGGAGCACCGCGAGCTGCTCCCTGGTCTCCTCGAGTGCAGCGGAAAGGCGCTCGTTCTGCGTGACCGCCTGGCTGAGCCGTCCTTTGGCCTCGAGGAGCCGTTCCTCGAGGACCCGCACCCGGCGCGGGGCGTCCTGGAGGCGGCGGCGGAGGATGGCGATCTCCTCCTCGAGCATGCGGATGGTGCCGCGGAGCTCGTCGGATGTCGGTTCGGCCATTTCCACCCCGTGCTCCCCCTGGCGATGCACGCCGACGCACCCGCCAGGAACGACTCATGACCGGGATCGGCCCGGCCTGAGGCCGAGTATACGAGCGCGGTCGCCTATCTCACGGAGTATCAGATGAGGCGTAGTTGAGTCGCAGCACCCCTCGGGTACACTCGTCACGTCAGACTGCGACCGGAGTAGCCATGAAGGTATGGATCGACCAGGACCTCTGCACGGGCGACGGGCTGTGCGAGGAAATCGCCCCCGACGTGTTCGTGTTGCTGGACGATGGCCTCGCGTACGTGCGCGAAGGAGACAAGGTCTTCGCCACCGCCAAGGGGAATCCCCAGGGCGCTCAGGGGATGGCTGCCGTGCCGGCCGGCCAGGAAGACGTCGTCGTGGAGGCCGCCGAGGAGTGCCCCGGCGAGTGCATCTTCATCGAGCCGTAACCGGGCCTGCGGCCCGGTAGGCATCAGGTGTCAGGTATCAGGTGTCAGACTCGTGGATCTGAGATCCGAGATCTGACACCTCTTCCTGAGGTGCTCCGCCCAGACTCCCCTGCACGTGGTGGGCGATCGTGATGAAGCCGGTGTGGCCCACCATGAGGCTCTCGGGGCGCACCGCTCTGCCCTGCACCTTCCAGTTGCGGATCATGATCTCGAAGGTCTCGAGCGCCACGAAGCGCCCGGTGCTGTGCAGGGCGTCGTGGAGTTGCTGCACCTGCGGCACCGTCGGCAGATAGGAGCACAGGATCCCGCCCGGAGCCAGGGCCGCTGCCGCGGGTTCCGCCACCTCCCACGGTTCGGGCAGGTCGAGGACGATGCGATCGGGTGACCACGCCGGGAGCACCTCCTCCACGCGGCCCTCGACGAAGACCAGGTTCTCAGGGATGCCTCCTAGGAACCGGCGCACCGTGTTGCGGGCGTGTGTGAGGTGATCGGGCCGCACCTCGACGCTGACCACCCTGCCGCTCTCCCCCACCGCCCGCAGCAGGGCGAGGGTCAGCGCGCCGGAACCACTGCCCGCCTCGATGACGAGATCGCCGGCCCGGAGGTCGGCCCAGTGGATTATCGGGCCGATGTCCTTGGGGTACACCACCTGTGCCCCGCGGCGCATCTTGAGGATGTAGTCGGCGAGACGGGGGCGCAGCGCTGCGATGCGACCGCCCGACGAGGACAGGGCGATGCTCCCGGGCGCCAGGCCGATCAGAGCCTCGTGACGGAGGTGGCCGCCGTGATACTGGAAGGTCTGGCCAGGCTTGATCTCGATGAGGTAGCGACGGCCCCGGGGGTCGAGGAGCAGGCAGAGGTCACCGGCGCCGAAGGAGCCACTCACCCCCGCAACGCCTGCACGAAGGGGATGATCATCGAGAGGATCACCATCACCGAAACGAAGATCACGATGATGCGAGTGGTCCGCTCACGATTGCGATACATGG
>DNGH01000143.1 GCA_003486285.1 Actinomycetota bacterium | reverse complement strand
GCACATCGAGTGCTCGGCGATGGCGGAGAAGGTGCTCGGCTTCGGGTTCGACATCCATGGCGGCGGGCTCGATCTGGTGTTCCCGCATCACGAGAACGAGATCGCCCAGTCGGAGGCTGCCGCCGGCGCGACCCCCTTCGCCCGCTACTGGCTCCACAACGGGATGGTGACGCTGCGCGGCGAGAAGATGTCGAAGTCCGAGGGCAACGTCGTCGGTCTGCTCGACTTGCTCGACTCCTACCGCCCCGAGGCGGTGCGGCTGTTCTACCTGCGGGCGCAGTACCGCCAGCCCCTCGAGTACGCCTCCGAACTCCTCGTCGAGGCCGATGCCGCCCTCGACCGGCTGTGGGCCTTCCGGCGCCGCAGCGGAGCCGCCGCCACCGCCCCCGATGCCGAGGTGATCGACGGCTTTCGCACCGCGATGGATGACGACTTCAACACCGCTGCCGCCATCGGCGTCCTGTTCGACGCAGTCCGTGAGGGCAATCGGATGCTCGACTCCGGGGAGGATGCCGGACCCATCGCGGCCGCCTACGACGCCATCACCGGTGTCCTGGCCATCGATGAGCCGGCGGCATCGCTGACGGATCTCGCCGCCGAGATCGATCGGATTGCCGGATCGGTCGGAATCTCGGGTGTGACCGGAGCGGAGGCAGTCACCGCCCTGATCGCCCGGAGGACGGCCGCCCGGGCGGCGCGCGACTTCGAGATGGCAGACCGGATCCGCGCCGAGCTCGCCGCCGCGGGGATCGTGTTGGAGGATGGGGCCGATGGCACGACCTGGCATCGGTAACAGCGTCGAAGGCATCCACGCGGTGACCGCGGCGCTGGCCGCGGGACGGGTGGAACACCTCATGGTGGAGCGGGGCCGGCTCGACTCCCTCGTCGACCTGGTGGCCGAGGCGCGCCGCCGCGGCATCGCCATCGAGACGGTTGCCGATGTACGCGCCGCAGCCGCCACCGAGGCGCCCCAGGGAGTCGTGGCACGATGCCGTCCGATTGCGCCCGCCTCGCTCGAAGCCGCGGTTGCGGCCACGACCCCGGCGGCGCTGCTCGTGCTCGATCACCTCGAAGACCCCAGAAACGTCGGTGCGGTGGCACGCTCGGCGGTGGCGGCGGGAATCGGGGCGCTCGTGATCCCGGAGCATCGGGCGGCACCCCTGGAGGCGACGGCCTTCAAGGCGGCGGCGGGGGCGCTGGAGCACCTTCCGGTGGTGATCGCCTCTTCGATCGCCAACGTGGTCGATGCGCTGAAGCGCCTCCAGGTGTGGACGGTAGGCCTCGACGCCGGAGGCAGTCGGTCGCTCTTCGGCCTGGAACTGCTTGCCGAACCCGTCGCCGTGGTGCTCGGGGCGGAGGGCGCCGGCCTGAGCCGCCTGGTGGGGGAGCGCGTCGACCTGGTGGCGTCGATCCCGATCCTCGGCCCGGTGGAGAGCCTCAACGCCTCGGTAGCGGCCGCGCTGGCGGTGTACGAAGTTGCCCGAATGCGGAGACGCGCCTGATCCCGTCTGGCTGGTCGGGGCCGAGGTATCAGATGTCAGGTATCAGGCAGGCATCAGCGGTTCCTATGCCTGACATCTGATATCTGACACCTGACACCTTCTTCAGGGAGCCGGGTGCCGGAATCGAACCGGCGACATCCTCTTTACAAGAGAGGTGCTCTGCCGACTGAGCTAACCCGGCGGCCCGCCCAGGGTAGGCGGGGTCGGCCGGGTCAGGGCATCAGGTCGGCGGCGTTCTGGAAGAGGTCGCGCACGGAGCCGCCGAACAGGGTCACGGCGAGGAAGGCCGCCATGGCGACGAAGCCAACCATGAAGGCGTACTCCACCATCGTCGCGCCTTGGTCATCGCGTAGATCGGGCATGGGTTCTCCTGGCAGGAACATCGGCGTTTCCCGGGGTGAATCTTGAGCGCGTGCCGAAAGTCGCGAAATCCCTGGTTCCGACAGGGTGCCCCCGTACCATCGGGGCCGCCATGCTCAACGAGAGCGACCGCGCGATCCTCGAATTCGAAGGGTCCTGGTGGCTCTACCCGGGGCCCAAGGACCGCGCCATCCGGGAGTACCTGGGCATCAGCTCGACCAGGTACTACCAGGTGCTGCGCCGTCTCATGGACGATTCGGGAGCCGAATCAGTGGCCCCGATGACGATCCGGCGCCTGCGTCGGCTGCGAGATGCGGCCCGGCGCCGCAGCGTCGAGCGCCGTCTCGGTGACGGCCATCCCGGATGAACCAGTCCCGGCTCAAGCATCTCGGCGTGGCTGCATGGAGCCTTCTCGGCACCCTGCTCCTGCTGGCGGCACTCCTCTGGATCGTCAGCCGGATGTGGCTGGTGATTCCTCCGATCGTGATCGCCATCGCCATCATCTACCTGCTCAACCCCGTCGTCACCCGCCTGCATGGCCGGGGAATGGCGCGCTGGCTCGGATCGTGCCTCTCCTACATAGTGTTGATGGGGGTGCTCACCCTGGTCGGGTTCCTGGTGATTCCTTCGATCACCCAGCAGGCCGGCCAGCTCGCCGATGACTTCCCGACCATCTACGAGAACCTCGTGAAGGATCTGCAGAGCTTTGCCGAGGATCTCGGGTTCTCTGATCTCGAACTCCCCTCGTACGAGGATCTGCAGGACGGCCTGTCCGGAGACGGAGGGTTCTTCGATGGCCACCTCGGACGGATCACCGACCTGACGCTCAGCGTCCTCGAGGCAGTGTTCCTCCTGCTGCTGGCACCGGTGATCGCGTTCTACCTCCTCATCGATCTTCCCAAGGTGCGCGCCAAAGTGGTGGCGCTGATCCCGGATCGGCATCGGGTCGAGGTGAACTACGTGGCGCGGGCGTTGGGCCTCGCAGTCGGTGGCTTCCTTCGGGGCCAGTTGCTGGTCGCCCTCATCGTCGGGGTGATGACCAGCTTCGGGTTCTGGCTGGTGGGCCTGCCGTTCTGGCTGCTCATCGGCATGATCGCCGGGATCCTCAACATCATCCCGTTCGTGGGTCCGTGGGTCGGAGGCGCCCTCGGCGTGATGGTGGCGCTCGCCACTCGCGACCTGCAGACCGCGGCCTGGGCAGGCCTCGTGGCCCTGATCGTGCAGCAGATCGACAACCACTTCGTCAGTCCCACCGTGCTGCGCGCCACGGTGCGCATCCACCCGGCCATGATCATCCTCGGCCTCGTCCTCGGTGCTTCCCTGGGCGGCTTCTGGGGAGTGGTTCTGGCGGTCCCCGTGATGTCCTCGGTGAAGATCATCGGCGGCCACCTGTGGCATACCCGGGTGCTGGGTGAGTCCTGGTCCGAGGCGTCGCAGGCGCTCATCGAGGAGAATCCACTCGGTGAGTCACCGCTCGACCGCATCCTCCAGCGGGACGATCCACCCCCGGGCTAGAACCCGCCGGGTCGCCTCCGCCCTGGAACCTGGGACTCACGATCCGGTGCCCCGTCGGTTGGCGTGGGATGCCGGGTGCCGGGTAGCTGACAGCTCACAGCTGACGGCTCACAGCAGGAGCGTGTGGAGTGACCGGCACCGGGTAACGGGCAACCGGTAACCCTCGCCCTACAGCTCGATGACCGTGCCCTCCACCGCCAGCGCCGCGCTACGGGGGAGTCGGGTTGCGATCTTGTCGAGGAAGGCGTCGTCGTGGCCGGGGTCGTGGTGGGTCAGCAGGACCCGCCGGGTTCCGGAGTGCGCCGCGAGTGCGATCGGATACTCCCAGACGCAGTGACCCCAATCGGTGCGCGCGGCGAATTCCTCGGGGGTGTATTGGGAGTCGTGGATCAGCAGATCTGCATTGGCGGCAAGGGCGACGGCCGATTCGTGATACGCCCCGAGCCCGTCCGGTCCCGGTCCCAACGAGGTGGGGCTGTGATCGGAGATGTAGGCCATGGCGGTGCGGCCGTCCTCGATCCGATAACCGAAGGTACGGCCCCCGCTGTGGGGTACGTCGAGTGCCGTCACGTGGAAGCCTTCGAAGTCGTACTCGCCGGCTTCGAGGGCGTGGAACGACCAGTCGCCGCGCAGTGCGGTGGGGGAGATGGGGAAGGTCGGGGGTGACATCGGGCCTTCGAGGGCGGCCAACGGGTCACCCTGGGCCGGCATGTACAGCATCACGCGGGCCTCGGCGCGATCGGCGGGGGGAAAGAACGGGATCGCCAGGATGTGGTCCCAGTGCAGGTGGCCGAGCAGCACGGTTCCCCGGAACGGGGCGGTGTCGAGTTGGGCGGCGAGGTTGCGGGCGCCGGTGCCGAAGTCGAGCAGCAGCCGCGGGGTGGCGCCGCCGGCGCCGATCCCGACGCAGGAGGTGTTTCCCCCGTACCGGAGAAAGGCCGCACCGGGCGTGGGGAGCGAGCCGCGAACGCCGAAGAGGTGAACCTGCACGCGAACACCGCCCCTCTGCCGAACGACACCGGCATCGTAGCGGTCGGCCTTGTCGGTTCCCGGTCGGTAGCGTGTCATTGAGGCAGCGACGGAGGTCCCGACTGACCGAGGAACTTGCAGCCACCGATGCCTACCTGCGCACTACGGCGGCGATCGTGGTCGAGGTGACCCCGGAGGGGGTGGTGCTCGACCGCACCGTCTTCTATGCCCGGGGCGGCGGCCAGCCGGGCGATACCGGGATCCTGCGCTGGGCCGGGGGCGAGGTTCGAGTCACCGACACCGTGAAGCAGGGCGGGGTGTTGCGCCACGTGGTCACCGGTGAGCCTCCCGGCGTCGGCACTGCCGTCGAGGCCGTCATCGACTGGGAGCGGCGCCACCTCCTGATGCGAACCCACACTGCGCTCCACGTGCTCTCGGCGGTGGTGTGGCGCGACTTCGGGGCCAAGGTCACCGGGGGCAACATGGAGCCGGGGGAGGCCCGAATGGATTTCGAGTTGGAGGGGATCAGCGTCGAGTTCGGGAGGGAGGTGCAGGGCCGCCTCAACGCCGCCCTCGCCGCCGAGCACGACGTCGAGGTGCGCTTCGTTCCCCGTGCCATCGCCCTGGCGGACCCCGACCTCATCCGGACCAAGGTGAATCTGATCCCCGAGGCGATCGATCCGATCCGGGTGATCGCCATCGGCACCATCGATCTCCAGGCCGACGGTGGCACCCACGTCGCCAACACCCGCGAGGTGGGGCCGGTGCGAGTGATCGGCACCGAGAGCAAGGGCAAGGGCAACAAGCGGATGCGGATAGCGCTGGGAGTTGAGAGTTGAGAGTTGAGAGTTGGGAGTTGGGAGTTGGG
>DNGH01000193.1 GCA_003486285.1 Actinomycetota bacterium | reverse complement strand
GTGCGGTGCCGTTGGGTGCGGTCCCGCTGGGTGCAGTTCCCCTGGGGGCGGTGGACCTGGCGGGTACGCCGTTGGGGGCGGTGCCGTTGGGGGCGGTCGGTGGATGTGACCTCCTCACCGGGTTCGCTTTCACCTGTGTTTCGCTCGGCGCCGATGGCGACACCAGCCTCTATGAGCTGGCGAACCTGTTGGAGGATGCCGGGTCCTCCCTCGCCGCCTCACCGCTGGGCGCGGTTCCCCTGGGCGCCATCCCGCTGGGTGCGGTGCCCCTGGGCGCCATCCCCCTGGGTGCAGTCCCCCTCGGGGCAGTCGACCTGGCGGGAACGCCGCTGGGGGCGGTGCCGTTGGGGGCGGTCGGCGGGTGCGACCTCCTCATCGCCCCCTTCACCTGCGCCTCTCTCGGCGCCAACGAAGATACGAACCTGTACGAGCTGGCGGTCCTGTTGGAGGCGGAGGGGTCGTCCCTCGCCGCCTCACCTTTGGGTGCGGTCACCCTCGACCAGCTGCCGTTGGGAGCCATCGACCCCCTCGCCCTGTTGGGGCTCGACGCCACCCTGGCCGACATCTTCGCCGGAACCACCCTGGAAGACGTGACGGATTGGGGCAGCATCACCCTGGGCCAGATCATCATCGCCATGCTGATCGTGGCCGACTACCCCTGGGAGGAGCTCGAGTTCGACGAGCTGGGGGTGCAGGACTTCGCCGCCACCGGTGCCGTCGTCACTTACTCCGCCCAGCTCGGCGTCACCGGCGGGCCGGGCCTGGTCGAGGTGATGGCGACCCTGCCCGAGGGCTATCGGTATCGGACGGGCACGTCGACGCTGAACGAGTCGTCGATCCTCGATCCCGTGGTCGACCAGGTGGGCAACGTCCAGACCCTGCGCTTCTTCGTGACCGTCGCCGGGGGCAACGCTCTCTCATTCGACGTGGCGCCGGGCCTGCGGCTGGCGACATCCACCATTGACGTGGTCGCCGGTGGGGTGACCGCTCTCGACGCCGCCCCCCACACCGTGGTGGAGGTGGAGGCGGCTTCCTTCGACGTGCTGTCACCGAATGTCCTCTACTTCGGCTACATCACCACTCGGGACGACATCGACACCTACGGGATCGTCCCGCCCGGTGAGGGGTTCCGGACCTCGGTGTTCCTCGGCCATCTCTCCGAGGACGTCGACCTGGTCATGTACCGGCCGACGACGGCGCCCTACTCCGTGTCGGGCACCCCGCTGGGGGCGGTTCCCTTCGAGGACGAGGGCTTCGAGGCCGTCTCGCAGCCCCTCAGCCCGGAGGCCCTGGCCGACATCCCGATCACCGATCCCGACAGCCTGGCCGCCGTGTCCGCCAATCGCTCCACCACCACCGAATCGACCTCGGTGTTGGAGGACGGAACCCGGAGCGGGAACTACACCATCCAGGTCAGCGGCTACAACGGAGTGGCCAGCGACGACGCCTACGTCCTTCGCGCCAAGATTCGCTCCGAGGTGCCGCCACCGTCGTGCATCGGTAGGGATTCGATCGCAACCGGCCTCAGTGACTTCTCGGCCTTGACGGCACCCGGGCTGGAGTCGGTATTCGTGATCAACGGTGCCCGGCTCGACGCACTTCATGGACCAGGTTCGTCCACCGCGGTCCTCGACTCGCTCGCCACCCTGGTCGCCTACCTCAATGTCCCCGCCAACGGGTTCGGGTCGGGGGCGATTATCCGGGTCGACGGATTCGATTACTCGGCGTGGGACACCAACCCCTGCGACCCCGACGCCGCCAACCAGATCGCCGAGGCCATCCGCGGGCCGATCGTGGTCTATGCCGGGGCCAATCCCAGCCTGAAGTACGTGACGATCATCGGCTCGGACGAGGTGATCCCCTTCTTCCGTCAGCCCGACGACACCGCCTACGCCAACGAGTCCAGCTACGCCGGCGAGTTCGAGGACAACGCCCTCTACGGATCGCTGTTCACCCGCCACATCCTCACCGACGACGGCTACGGCGATCTCGACCCGATCCCCTGGCTCGACCATGCCCTCTTCCTGCCGGAGTTGGGTGTCGGGCGGCTGGTCGAGGAGCCGGTGGACATCATCGGCCAGGTCAGCACCTTCGTGGCCTTCGAGGGCACGCTGGATTCGTCCACCGGGTTCGTGTCCGGCTACGACTTCCTCAGCGATGGCGCCGCCGAGGTGGCCTCCAACCTGACGGCAGGAGGGGCCTCAACGACGCGCCTCATCAACGAGTCTTGGACCTCCCAAAACCTCATCGACGGTCTTCTCGTCTCAGACGGCGTCCCCGACGTGGCATCCCCCAACGCCCACTACGACCATCACCGGTCCCTGCCCGCAGCCGAACAGGCCACCCCTCCTGGAGGCCTGACCAACGCCGTGCTCTTCGATGTCGGCGACATCGAGACCTTTGCCGCCGCCAACCCTGGTGACCTGGCCCGTGCACTGATCTTCACCATGGGTTGCCATGCCGGCACCAGCGTGGCCGACATCTCGGTGCTCTCCACGTCTTCGACCAACCCCACCGACTGGGCCCAGGTCTATGGCCAGGAGGCGGCGACGTATGTGGCCAACACCGGCTACGGCTACGGCGACACCGTCACCGTCGCGTTGTCGGAGAGGCTGATGGCCGAGTTCGCCCTCCGTCTCGACGGCTCTCTCTCGGCGGGCCAGGCCCTGGTCGGGGCCAAGCAGCACTACTTCGGCAA
>DNGH01000096.1:413-4161 GCA_003486285.1 Actinomycetota bacterium | reverse complement strand
GCCCGCACCCCTGGGAGTTCATGCTGTATTACGACTGTTGATTCGGGCTTAGCCCGAAGCAACAGCCGAGCTGACAGCTGACAGCTCACAGCCAGATTCGGACACCCGACACCCGACACCTGGCACCCGGCACCCGGGTTCCCGGCGTCAGTCGACCCGCTCGACTCGCAGCACGATGGGCTCCCCGGCGGCGTCGCCGGGTGCGCCCGTGGCGCCGGTCTCGATCCGCACCGCCAGCGCCTCGGCGGCGATCCAGTCGCCGAAGCGTTCCATGGCGGCTTGGACCGCAGCCGACGGTGACGACCAGGCGAGCCGGATCCGATCCGCGACGTCGAGCCCGGCATCGCGTCGCGCCGCCTGGACGAGCTTGACGATCTCCCGGGCTGTGCCCTCCACGGCCAATTCCGGGGTGATGACGGTGTCGAGGGCCACCGCCACCTGGTCGTCGGCGGCGACCACCAATCCCGGGAGCGGGGCCCGGCTCACCATCAGGTCGAGGGCTGCGATCGTCTCGCCGGCGACGGTGACGCTGCCCGAGCCCAGCGCCGCCGCCACCTCGGCCGAGGAGAGTGCGGCGATCGCCGCGGCCAGCTCGGGCATGCGCCCGCCGAAACGAGGGCCGAGGGTGCGGTAGTTCGGCTTGGCGCTCAGCTCGGCGAGAGCGGTGTCGTCCGCCGAGGCGACGATCTCGTGGACGTTCAACTCCTCCTGGAGCAGGGCGGCGTGGTCCAGGACGGCCTGGCGGATCGCCGGGTCGTGGCCGACGACCATCAGCCGCGACAGCGGTTGACGAATGCGGATCGACTCGGCGACCCGCAGCCCGCGGCCGAGCCCGACCACGCGGCGCACCGCGGCCATCGCGATCTCCAGGGCGGGATCGATCAGGGCCGGATCCGCCTGGGGGTAGTCCTCGTGATGGACGCTGGCGGGTCCCGCGGCACCGCCGCGCGGCTCGACGACGAGGCTCTGGTACATGGTCTCGGTGACGAAGGGCAGGACCGGGGCCATCAGTTTCGAGAAGGTGACCAGCACCTCGTAGAGCGTGGCGAAGGCCGCCAGCGCGTCGTCGCCACCCTCGCTGCGGCTGGTCCAGAAGCGCCGCCGCGACCGGCGGATGTACCAATTGGTCAGGTGGTCGACGAAGTCGATCAGTGGCGGGATCACGTTGTAGAGGTAGTAGCCCTCCATCTCCTGGTTGACCCGGTGGATCAGGCTCTGCAGCACGGAGAGGATCCAGCGGTCGATCACGGGCCGGTCGGCCGCGGCAGGGGCCGCGGCGAGGTCGGCAGTGGTCATGCCCTCGGCCGCGGCGTAGGTCGTGAAGAACGAGTAGGCGTTCCAGTAGGGGAGCATCACAGTCCGCACCACCTCGGTGACGCCGCGCTCGGTGAAGCGCATCGGCTCCGCCCGCACCAGCGGCGAGTTGATCAGATAGGCGCGCAAGGCATCGGCGCCGGTGACCTCGATGAGGTGCATCGGATCTGGGTAGTTCTTGAGGCTCTTGGACATCTTGCGGCCATCCTCGGCGAGGATCAGTCCGTTGACGACGCAGTTGCGGAACGGGATCGAGTCGAAGATGGCGGTGGCGTGCACCATCAGGGTGTAGAACCATCCCCGGGTCTGGTCGAGCCCCTCGGCGATGTAGTGCGCCGGGAAGCCCCGCTCGAAGCGTTCCTTGTTCTCGAAGGGGTAGTGGTTCTGGCCGTAGGGCATCGCCCCCGACTCGAACCACACGTCGAGCACCTCGGGCACCCGGTGCATGGTCCCGTCGCAGGAGTCACACGGAAAGGAGATCTCGTCGACGACGTGCTTGTGCAGGTCGGCGGGACGCACCCCGCCGGCCGCCTCCAGGTCGTCGAGGCTGCCCATACAACGCCGGTGCTCCTCGACACGGTCGCACTGCCACACCGGGATGCAGGAACCCCAGAACCGGTTGCGGCTGATCGCCCAGTCCCGGGCGCCTTCGAGCCAGTTGCCGAAGCGGCGTGACCCGACATGATCCGGCACCCAGTGGATGCTCCGGTTCAGTTCCGCCATGCGCTCGCGGAACCGCTCCACGGCGACAAACCAGGTCGGGATCGCCTTGTAGATGATCGGGGTGTCGGTGCGCCAGCAGAACGGGTAGGAGTGGGTGATCCGCTCGTGGCGCACCAACGCCCCGGACTCGGCGAGCATCCGCACCAGAACCGGGTCGGCCTGTTTCACCTCCATGCCGGCGACCTCGGGCACCGCCGCGGTGAACCGTCCGGCGGCATCGACCGGGTCGACCAGGAGGTGGATCAGCCCGGCGGCGGTGAACGCCTCGAAGTCGTCTTCGCCGTGGGCCGGTGAGGTGTGCACCAGTCCGGTGCCCTCATCGGTGGACACATTGGGGCCGACGACCACGGCGAAGGCGCCCTGATCGGCGAGGTGCGAGAAGTACGGGAGCGCCGGTGCGTAGCGGACACCGATCAGGTCGGACCCCGCGGCAACGGCGGCGACCTCGGCGCCATCCGGCCAGTAGGCGGCGACCCGATCTTCCGCCACCCAGAACGGTCCCGGGTGCCCGCCGAGCGGCGTCGTCACCCGGGCATAACGGATCGCCGGCCCCACCTGGACCCCGAGGTTCGACGGGATGGTCCACGGCGTGGTGGTCCACACCAGCAGGTCGTCACCCGGCTCGACCGGACGGGTTCCGGTGGTGACCCGCAGCCGAACCGTGAGTGACGGATCGTCGACATCGCGGTAGCCGCCGAGGTTCACCTCGAAGTTGCTCAGCGGGGTGGCGGCGCCGGTGGAGTAGGGCAGCACCTTGAAGGCGCGGTAGACCAGGCCGCGATCCCACAGCTGCTGGAACACCCACCACACCGACTCCATGAAGTCGAGGTCCATGGTCTTGTAGTTGTCAGCGAAGTCGACCCAACGGCCGATGCGCCGGGTGATCGTCTCCCAGGGCTCGGTGTTGGCCATCACCCGCCGGCGGCACGCCTCGTTGAATTTGGCCACCCCGTACTGCTCGATCTCGGGCGGGCCGGACAGGCCGAGCTCCTTCTGCACCTCGAGCTCGATGGGCAACCCGTGGGTGTCCCAGCCGAAGCGGCGCACCACCCGGTGCCCGCGCATGGTCCAGTAGCGGGGGACGATGTCCTTGAGCACCCCGGCGAGGAGGTTGCCGTAGTGCGGGCTGCCAGTGGGGAAGGGCGGGCCGTCGTAGAAGGTGAACTCGCGGTCGGCGGGACGCGAGGTCACCGAAACCGCAAACGCATCGAGACGATCCCAGAGGGCGAGGATCTTCGCTTCCTGGGCGGCGAAGGACACGTCTGCGGACACCCGGCGGAATGGCGTCGGTTGCTCCATGTTCCTCGTCCTCGGTCGGCGTCGCTGCCGCCGGGACGAGCCTTGCGACCCGCGGTACCACCCGGCTTGCCGCCCGCAGGCGGCCTCTCCAGAGGTTCCGTCTCGTGGAACGATGCGGCGGGGTCTACACCGAGATCGGTTCTTCCCGCGGCTCAGGGGTGATGTCCACCCGGGCGAGGCGTCGGCTCACACCATCTCCGACTCGCTGAGCCCCGCGGCCCCGAGCGGCGCGTCCCCATCGACGCCGTTACCGGGGAGGTTACCAGTTGCCGGTTACCGGTTACCGGGGATCCGTTGCCGGTTACCGGGTGCCGGTTACCGGGTGCCGGGCCGGATTCGTCGCCCATCGCCCGCCTCGCGCCCCGAGTGGAGTCACCTAGCCTGAATCCGTCCGGCTGACCGCTGACCGCTG
>DNGH01000096.1:0-306 GCA_003486285.1 Actinomycetota bacterium | reverse complement strand
CGCTGACCGCTGACCGCTCACTCATGACTCATGACTCAATGACTGACGACTTCCTCTCCTTCCACCCCGACGGCGTCGTCGTGGCGGTCTGGGTCGTGCCGGGATCGTCGCAGGATCGGGTCGGGGGGCTCCACGCTGGAGCCGTTCGGGTGCGCACCACTGCTCCCGCCGAAGGGGGCAAGGCGAACCGCGCCGTGGCGCGCCTGCTGGCGGCTTGCCTGGGCGGCACCCGGGCCGAGGTGATCGCCGGCCACGGGACCCGCCGCAAGCGAGTCCTGGTGCGCGGGGTGAGCCGGGCGGCGGCCG
>DNGH01000138.1 GCA_003486285.1 Actinomycetota bacterium | reverse complement strand
AGCCAGGAGATCGGCTTCGGAGTCTCGAAGCGATCTAGGACTCCCACCGCAGCACCCCCTTCCTCACCGCATATACCAGCCCGCCGAGGAGGATCACGATGAAGATCGCCATCTCCACGAGGGCGAAGGTGCCCAGGCTCTCCAGGCGCACCGCCCACGGGAAGATGAACACCGCCTCGACGTCGAAGATGAGGAAGAGCAGGGCGAAGATGAAGTAGCGAACCTGGGTCTGGCTCCAGCCCTCGCCCACCGGGTTGATGCCGCACTCGTAGGACTGGCTCTTGACCAGCGAGGGCTTCTTCGGCCGCAGCAGGAAACTGGCGCCCATGGCGACTGCGACCAGGCCGATACCCGCCGCCGCAAACACCGCGACCGTGATGTAGTCCTGGAAGTAGTCGGTCACAGCGCTTCCCCAGTAGGCCGGCGTTTGGCGGGAGTATAGGAATCGGGGTGGAGCGCCGAAACCCCTGTCGAGTCGGTGTAGGGTCGCGCGGAGGAGGACCGCGGTGAGACCGACTCTCCTAATCGCTCTGTGCGGGATCGCGCTCGGCCTCGGCAGCTGTGGCGGCGACCCGTCCTTCGAGTGCGGCACCTTGGAGGTCGTCCTCACACGCGTCGAGTCCGGCCAAGAGCTGCGGTATCCGATGGGAGGGTGGCACGAGGCCCGAACCGGCTACGACCTGGTCCGGGTCAGGCTCGAGCCACCGCAGGGTGAGCGGAACCCAGCGAAATGCGACCTGGCTCTGGGGGACGCTCAAGGTAACCGTTTTGAGCCGGTGACCAGTTGGTGGCAACTGACCGGGCCCGGGGTGCTCGTGTGGGAATTCGAGGTGCCCGATACCGCCTCCGGCTTGCACCTCCTCCTCCCCGACGGAACTCGCGTCGACCTCGACCTTTGATCGTCTGATCGCCGCGACCCCGGTCCCCCTCGCCTTGAATCCCCGAACCCGGTCTTGTCATCCCAGGCATCCGGGCGTACCTTGAGAGCGCTCGGTGACGTGTCCCTCGGCCGAGGTCGCGGTGGACGCCGCCGGGCATGTCCCGTCATGCCAGGGAGGTGCTCCATGAGCGATTCATCGCATCCCGACACGCCCCGATCCCGTCCCGCGATGTGGTTTGCCCGCCCCGGCGTCCTCGCCGGGCTCATCCTGGTGGCGATCGCCTGGGGCGCGTACATCGTGGTGACCTACAGCAACCCGGACAACCTGGCCTCGCTCGAGGAGACCTCGGGTTACGAGTTCCGATACGAACCCATGGCCTACGTGGTCGCCTTCCTTGTCGCGATGGCGGTCCCGGCGATCGTGTGCTTCTTCAAGGGAAAGGTGTGGATGGGGCTCATCGGGCTGTTCGTGCCCGGGGTCTCTCTCGTGGGAGCGGTCCGGTCGGCCAAGCCCGGCTCGGTGTGGGCGCTGCGGTTTGCCGGAAAGGGATCCGAACCCGCCGACGATCGCTCGCGCAACGTCGGAGTGGGCTGAGCCTTGGGCGCCGCCGGGATGGGAAGTGGGGCGTGGTGCCTCGCTCCCGGATCATGGTGTAACCCCTGCATGAGGGTGCGAGGGCGGCACCCCGCGGGTTCCGTAATCGGATCCGGATGTGGAATCGCCCTCCGACAGTCGGTCTGGTGAGAAAGCCCTGAGTCGCCTGTCATGGGCCGCAGGTCATCAGAGTCAGAGCGTCAGTCCCCTACGGTGAGCGTCACGCGCGTTTCCTACTGGTGACTGGAGACTGGTGACTGGTGACTTCCTTGTTCCCGACTACTCCGGCGGCGCGCTGGTCAACCTGGTCGCCGAGTTGGAGCGCCGGCTCACCGGGAGCGCCCTCCATCCCGGACTGCATCCCGAGTTGGCTGCGGCGATCCCGTCCGCGCAGTCCTATGTGCTGGTGCTCTTCGATGGGTTGGGCGATCACCAGTTGTCGCACCCGGCGGCGGCACCGCTCGCCGCGGCCCGGGTCGGAGTCATGGATGCCGGCTGGCCGACCACCACCACGGTGAGCATGGCCACCGTCGCCACCGGGATGACCCCGGCCGAGCACGGCCTCCTCGGCTACCAGTTGCGGATCCCCGAAACCGGCTTCGTGGTCAACACGATCAAGTGGATCACCCAGTGGGGCGAGCCGATCGAGCACGACCTCTGGGGCTTCCTCCCCATGCCCAACCTGTGGGAGCGCCTGGCATCGCACGGGATCGAGCCGGTCACCCTGCAGCCGTGGAACTTCGACGACTCCCCGATGAGCCGGATGCTCTATCGGGGCTGCCGTTTCGAGCCGTGGCATGACGAGGACGAGGCGGCCACCATCGCCGCAGAACTGGCGGCGGTCCCGGGACGTCTGGTGTTCTTCTACGTGCCCCACATCGACTTCGCCGCCCACGTCGGTGGCCAGGACAGCGATGGGTATCGAGAGGCGATGAGCGTCGCGGTTCGGATGTGGGAACGCATGGTGCGCCGGCTCCCCGCCCACGCCGTCGCCGTGGGCACTGCCGACCACGGCCACGTCGACGTGCCCGCCGAACGCCGCATCGAAATCCCCAAGTCCGACCACGACGACCGCGACTTCGGCGGCGACCCGCGCGCCCCGTTCGTCTACGGCGAGGTGGCGTCGCTCGCCGCCAAACTCGGAGTGGACTGGCTGCCCCGAGCTGAGATGGAGCATTGGTGGGGTCCCGGGGCACACCACCCGGGGTTCAAAGGACGGGCCCCCGATGGGGTGCTGCTGCCGCCGCCGGGATGGGTGGTGCTCCACCGCCATGCAGACGATCGCTTGATCGGCCAGCACGGTGGGCTCACCGCGCGGGAGTTGCGCATCCCGCTGCTGGTGGCACACCCACGGGCGCGCTGACCCGCGTGCCAATGATTGGCGCGTCGCCCAAAGGGCCGTTGTCCTCTGGTGATCCGGCCGGACCACCGCTATTGCGAGTGCACTGTCGAACCGGGGGTATGCGATGTCGCCCAGCTCCTCCACCGATCGCGACGCCTCGACTCCGGCCCAGGGACTCCCGATCGAGCCCCCGCAACGCTCCTTCGTCGGCGACGCGGTGGCGGTAGGCGTCTTCTCGGGGATCGTGTTTGCCCTGGGCTTCTCCTGGCTGGCAGCCCGTTCCACCCCGTTCGAGAGCTTTGGCGACATCCTCATGAGCACCGGCATCCTGGGCGGTCTCATCTTCGGCCCTGCGGTCGGGGTGGTCGTGGCGTACCAGCTCCAGGTCAGGTCGGCGGTGTATCCGGTCGGGTCGACCGCGGAGTTCCGCGCCCGCCTGACCGAGGTGGCTCCCCGACTCAAGCTGCGCATCGCCGCGGAAGAGGGTACGCGGATGCTGGTGCGCCCGACACGCTCGGCGCCACTGGCGGGGGTCCTCATCAAGGAGGATTGGGCGGTGATCGACCTCGAGCCCGGTCAGGTTCGTCTGACCGGCGGTCGCGCTCTCGTCAAGCGTATCCGGCGACGGCTTCGCCTCGGGTGAGGTTCGCTTCCCCCGCCGAACTCGGTGGCCACTGACGCCCCCGGGAGGAGGTGGAGTACTGGTGTGGTGGGGTCCCGAGCAGGGCCATCCCGGGTTGGGGATGGGTGGCGTCTCACCGCCATGCCGACGCAAGTCTCATCGGCCGCTGCTGAGGGCGAGCAACACACGATAGGTTGTATACAAGCGATCGGTTGTATACAACCCTGTGTTGTGAGACACTGCCGGGGTGCCCAAGTTCTCGCCTGCGCCCACGGTTGCCGCCGCGCTGCTGCGGATGGCGCGGGATCGCGCCGACATGACCCAGGGCGAGCTCGCCGCACGCGCCGGCGTCACCCAGCAGGCGATATCGGCCTATGAGACGGGTCGGCGCGAGCCCACCCTGCCCACGCTCCTGCGCCTGATCGAGGCGACGGGGCTCGAACTCCGGATGCAGCTTCATCCCCGGGATCGCCACGATGACGCCCTCGCCGCCTACCTGGCCTCACTTCCCCCCGCCGATCGTGCCGCCCTCGAACGCAAGGCGAGAGCCCAGGCGGAGGCAGCGCGACTTCGCCGGGTTCGGGGCGCCTGAGTGCCCACTCCTGAGGTCGACGTCGTCAGGATGCTTGACGCCCTGGAGCGTCATCGGGTGGTCTACCTGGTGATCGGAGGATTTGCCGCGGAGCTCCACGACGTGGCGATTCCGCCCACTCGGGACGTCGACATCACGCCGCAGCCGGGCCGCCAGAATCTCCGTCGCCTAGCGGACGCTCTCAACGATCTCGAGGCCCGACTGCGCGTGGTGGGTGGCCCGGCCGAGGGCGTTCCGCTGCCGGGAGGTGTATCGGCCGACTGGCTCGCCGGGATGGTGTCGGTCGCTCTGGTCACCTCGGCTGGTCCGCTGGACATCGCCATGCTGCCCGACGGGACCACCGGCTACGAAGACCTCAAGCCCGGAGTGGTGATCGTCCCGTACGAGGGACGCCCCGTCCCGGTGGCGTCGCTCCAGGACGTGTTGCGATCCAAAGAGGCGGCGGGACGACCCAAGGATCTCCTGGTGATCCCGGCGCTGCGCGACCACCTGCGGAGGCGAACCCGGGGCGAATGACGCGGACGAGTTTGACCGATCGACCTTGTCCGATAGAGTTTAGGCTGACCATAAGAATTCGACCCGACAACCGGGGTCGAACCTGAACATCAACCTGGAGGCCACCCGCAATGTCCCCCCGACTCCTCGGCGCCGCATTGGCGCTGGTGGTCGCCGGCACCGCTTGCGGTGACAATGACTCCACGAGCCTCACCGTCTACGTCGGCCGCAGCGAGACCCTGGTGGCTCCGCTCATCGAGCAGTTCGAGGCCGAGTCCGGGATCACCGTCGAGGCCCGGTACGCCTCGAGTACCGACCTGGCCGCCACGCTGCGCGAAGAGGGGACCAACAGCCCCGCCGATGTCTTCTTCGCCCAGGATCCGGCGTCGCTCGGCGCAGTGGCCGAGGCCGGGCTGTTCCGCACGCTTCCCGACTCGGTGCGCACGCTGGTGCCTTCGCAGTTCTCGGACCGGGACGGATTGTGGATCGGGTTGAGCGGGCGCAGCCGGGTCGTCGTCTACGACTCCACCCGCCTCTCCCCGGACGACCTCCCCGCGGACAGCGACGGGCTCCTGGATCCGGTGTGGCGGGGGCGGATCGGCATCGCCCCGTCGAACGCCTCGTTCCTCGCCTTCGTGGCCGCGATGATCCTGGAGCGGGGCGAGGGCGCCACCCGCAACTGGCTCGAGGGGATCGCCGCCAACGAACCGCAGATCTTCTCCGGGAATGCCCCCATCGTCGCCGCCGTCGACCAGGGCACCGTGGAGGTGGGCCTGGTCAACCACTACTACCTCTACGGGTTGATCGCCGATCAGGGCGCCTCCACTGCCGTCAACCACTTCTTCACCACCGCCGGACCGGAGTCGCTGGTGATGCCCGCCGGGGCCGGGATCCTGGCGACCTCCGACCACGACGGCGCCGAGGAGTTCATCGCGTTCCTCCTCACCGCGGAGTCGCAGCGCTATTTCGCCGAGGAGACATTCGAGTACCCGCTGGTCCCGGGCGTGGATGCCCCGGTGGGGCTGCCCGCACTCGCCGATCTCGCCCAACCCGACCTCGACCTGTCGGACCTCGCCGGAGCGCTCGATCTCGCCACCGACCTGGTCGCTGCCGCCGGCCTGCTGTGACTGCACCCGCGGGGCTCGCCCCGACGCCGACGCCGGCCACCCCCGGCGTGACGCCGCTCCTGCGGCACACCGCGGTTCCGCGGTGGTTGTGGCTGGCGCCGGCACTGGCGCTGCTGCCGGCCCTGGTGCCGTTCGCCCATCTCATCGGCCGCGTCCTCGGCTCCGGATCACGCATCGGTGAGGTGGTGCTATCGGCGGAAACTGGGCGGCTCGTCGCCAACACCGGCCTATTGGTGATCCTGGTGATCACGTCGACCGCGATCATCGGCATCGGAGCCGCCTGGCTCACCGAGGCCACCGACCTGCCGGCGCGCCCCATCTGGCGCGTGGTGGTGGCCCTTCCCCTGGTGATGCCCTCCTACGTCATCGCCCTGGCGCTGCTCGCCGCCACCGGGTCGCGCGGCTACCTGTCGGATCTCACCGGCCTGAACATTCCATCGCTCACCGGGCTCCCCGGAGCGTGGCTCACCCTGACCATCGCCACCTATCCCTACGTGTATCTCGCCGCCGGCGCCGCGCTCCGCCGTCTCGACCCCGCCCACGAGGAGGCGGCGCGCGGCCTGGGTGCCGGCCCGGCGCGCACCTTCCGTACCATCGTCCTCCCCCAGTTGCGCCCCGCGGTCGGGGCGGGACTGCTGGTGGTGGCCCTCTACACGCTCTCGGACTTCGGTGCGGTGTCACTGGTGCGCTTCGACTCCTTCAGCCGCGTCGTCTATGCCCAGTACGCCGGACGCCTCGACCGCACCCCGGCCGCGGTGCTCGCCGTCCTGCTCGTGTTGCTGGCGTTGGTGGTGGTCTGGGCGGAATGGCGCACCCGGGGACATGCCGCCTACCACGGCCGTCCGGTGCGGCGCACACCGCGTCTTGCCGCTCTGGGCACGCGGGGCCGCGTCATCGGGATCGCGACGCTGGGCGCCCTGGCGACCGTCTCGCTCACCCTCCCCATCGGGGTGCTGCTCGCCTGGGCGGGTCGCGCCACCGAGGCGGGACGCGACATCCCCTGGCAGGGGATGCAAGGATCGCTCACCGCGGCGGCGTTGGCGGCGGCAGTGGCCGCCGTACTCGCCCTGCCCACCGCCGTCCTACTGACCCGCCACTCCTCGGCGGCGACGCGGTGGGTGGAACGCACCGCGTATGCGGTGTTCGCCCTGCCCCACGTCACCGTCGGGCTGGCAATGGTGTTCTTTGCCGCCCGCTACCTGGGCGGGCTCTATCAGAGTCTCGCCGTGCTGATCGCGGTATACGCCGCGGTCTTCTTCGCCCAGGCCCTGGGTCCGGTGCGTGCCGCGGTGCTCCAGGTGAGCCCCTCCATCGAGGAGGCGTCGCGCAGCCTCGGCGCCGGCCCCGTGCGCACCATGCTGCGGGTCACCGCCCCGATGGTGCGCCGCGGCCTGTTCACCGGCGCCCTGCTGGTGTTCCTCACCACGATGAAGGAGTTGCCGGCGACGCTGCTGCTCCGCCCCACCGGCTTCGAGACCCTTGCCGTCGACGTGTGGTCCGCGGCCGACTCGCTGCTGTACTCCCGGGCCGCGATCCCGGCGATACTCCTTCTCCTCGTGGCGGCACTCCCCACCTACCTGCTGACGCGGCGCGAGCGATGAGCGACGCCATCGTCTGCCGTGCGTTGAACAAGGACATCGCCGGCCAGCGCGTCCTCGACGGGTTCTCGATGGCGGCCCCCGAGGGCCGGGTGCTGGCCCTGCTCGGACCTTCGGGTTCGGGCAAGACCACCGCACTGCGGCTGATCGCCGGTTTCGATCGCCCCGACTCCGGAACCATCGAGATCGCCGGCAGAACCGTGGTCGACGATGCCGGTTTCGTCCCTCCCGAGCAGCGCCGGGTCGGAATGGTCTTCCAGGACTTTGCGCTGTT
>DNGH01000180.1 GCA_003486285.1 Actinomycetota bacterium | reverse complement strand
GTCAGCGGTCAGCGGTCAGCCACGACCCTCATTCCTCTTCCTCCGGCGGCCTTCGCAATCTCTTGAGCACGCTTCGCCGGCGCTTGCTCTCGGCACGACGGCGACGGGCTCCTCCCGCCACTCGGGTGGCAATTCGCACCGGGTCTTGGCGCAACGCCTCGCGGAGCAGCTCCTCGAGCCGGCGCCGGGCCATGGCGCGGTTGCGCCACTGCGACCGGGTCTCGCCGACGATCACCGTCACCACCCCGGCGGGGGCTCGGGTTCCCAGCTTCGCCAGCAGGCGTCGCCGCAGCGAGTCCGGCACCGCCGTCGTGTGGGCGAGGTCCCAGGACAGCTCCACCCGGGTCGAGGATTTGTTGGCGTGCTGGCCGCCCGGACCGCCGCTGGTGTCGAACCGCCAGCGCAACTCGTCACCGGGCACGACGAGGCGCTCGGAGACCCGAATCGGGGCGGTCAGCGGAAGCTGCACGAGCAGAGGGTACGTCGTGGCCGTCCGGAGTCGGGCACCGGAGCCGGGGGGACTCCCCGCGGGTAGCCTGCCCTCGTGCCGATCATCGATCCGCTGTGGCCGCGCGCCGACTCCTGGCTGGCCTCGGCTGCGGTCGATCCCGATCTGGTCGTGGTCGGGGTGCCCTCGTCGTCGGCGTCGCTGAGCCCATCGGATGCGTGGCGATTCCCCGGTGAGTTCCGTTCCGCCCTCAGCCGGTTCGCGGTGTTCGATGGCGAGACCGGAGCCGACCTGCGAACGGTGGCGGTGGCCGATCTGGGCGACTGGCCGGTGGACGGCCTGGACCTGCACACCATGCCCGTCGCGGTGAGGGCGCTCGCCGCCGGTCTGGCACCGGGCCCGGTCAAGGCCTTCCTCGGGGGAGACAACGCCATCACCCGGCCCCTGTTGAACGGCCTGGCGCAGGGCGATCTCGCCGCGGTCGGGATCCTCACCCTGGACGCCCACCACGATGTGCGCCTCACCACCGGTGGGCCGAGCAACGGCAGCCCGATCCGGGGCTTGATCGAGGACGGATTGCCACCGGGCCGGGTGGTGCAGGTGGGGATCCACTCCTTCGCCAACTCCGCCGAGTACCGCGAGTACTGCGACGAGCACGGCATCGAGATCGTCACCATGACCACCGTGGACGAGGTCGGTGCCGGCTGGGTGGTGACGAGCGCACTGCACGACCTGGCGAAGCGCTGCGACTGGATCTACGTCGACGTGGACATCGACGTGCTCGACCTTGCCTTTGCCCCGGGTTGTCCCGGCGCCCGCCCCGGCGGAATGACCCCGCGCCAGCTGGCGGCGGCGTGTCGAGCGGCAGGCGCCCACCCCGCGGTGGCCGCGGTCGACTTCGTCGAGGTCGACCCGGGGCGTGACCGCGACGGACTCACCGTGATGAATGCCGCGACCGCGTTCCTCGCCTTCGTGTCGGGTCTGGCGGATCGGGAGGCGAAATGACGACGATCGTCGTCTCCGGGGATCGGTTGTCGGCTGCCGACGTCGTCGCCGTCGCCCGCGGCGGCGACGACGTCGAGGTGGGCCCTCAGGTGGCGGCCCGGATGGAACCGGCGCGGCGCGTCGTCGCCGATGCCGTGACGCGGGGCGACGTCGTGTACGGGATCACCACCGGTTTCGGGGCGCTCGCCTCGACGCGCGTCGAGCCCGCCGAGTCGGCGGCGATGCAGGTTGCGCTGCTGCGCTCCCACGCCGCCGGGGTGGGACCGGCCCTCCCCGACGACCAGGTGCGGGCGATGTTGTTGCTGCGGGCTCGCACCCTGGCGCAGGGCCATTCCGGGGTCAGGGTCGAAGTGGTGCAGGGCCTCGTGGATCTGCTCCGCCACGACATCCTTCCCGTCGTCCCCGGGCAGGGCTCGGTGGGGGCTTCTGGCGACCTGGCGCCGTTCGCCCATCTGGCGCTGCCTCTGATCGGCGAAGGGACGGTGCGGGTCGAGGGCGTGGAGATGCCGGCCGCGGCGGCCCTGGCGCAGGCCGGCCTGACCCCGCTCGTGCTGCAACCGAAGGAGGGCCTCAGTCTGCTCAACGGCACCGAGGGCATGCTCGCCATGCTCGTGCTCGGCCTGGATCGGGCCCACCGCATCGTGCGCGCCGCCGATCTGGCGGCGGCCCTGAGCGTCGAGGCACTCCTGGGGAGTGCCCGTCCCTTCGCCCCCGAGATCCACGCCCTGCGTCCCCACCCCGGGCAGGCCGAGTCGGCGCGCCGGATCCGCGCCGCTCTGCAGGGGAGCGAGATCGTGGCCAGCCACCGCGACGACTTCCAGCATGCGGTGCAGGACGCCTATTCGCTGCGCTGCGCCCCGCAGGTGCACGGTGCTGCTGCCGACGTGCTCGCCTTTGGCGATGCCGTCGCCGAGCGCGAACTGGGAGCGGTGGTCGACAACCCCATCGTCTTCCCCGAGACCGGTGAGGTGGTCTCGGCGGGGAACTTCCACGGCGAGCCGCTCGCGTTTGCGCTCGACTTTGCCGCCATCGCGATCGCGGAGGTGGCCTCGATCTCCGAGCGCCGCACCGATCGGATCCTCGACCCGGTGCGCTCGGCGGGACTGCCGCCGTTCCTCGCCACCCGTCCCGGCCTCGACTCCGGATACATGATCGCCCAATACACCGCCGCCGCCCTCGTCGCCGAGAACCGCGTCCTGTGCCATCCCGCGTCGGTGGATTCGATCCCCACGTCGGGGCTGCAGGAGGACCACGTCTCGATGGGTTGGGGGGCGGGCCGGAAACTCGGCGGCGTCCTCGACAACGCCACCCGGGTGGTGGCGGTCGAGTTGCTCTGTGCGGCCGAGGGGCTCGACCGGCGCCCGCTGCGTCCCGGGGTCGGCACCGCAGCGGTCCATGCCGCGATTCGCCGGGTGGTGCCTCCCCTCGAGCACGACCGTCCGCCCGGCCCGGCCATCGAGGCGATCGCCGCCCTCCTCACCGCGGGCGTCCTGGATGATGCGGTGGCGCCGTGAGCAGGATCGAGAGTGCCCAGTCCCGGGCCTCGGCCTGGATCATGCGCAGTCCGATGCGGGCCTGGACCGTCACGCTGCTGGCGTTGTTACTGATGACGGCCGCCGTGCCCGCCGCGCTCATCGACGAGGCGGACTCGCGCGGTTACCAGGCGTCGCTGTTCGTGCTCTTCTGGATGGTGGTGCTCGCAGGCTTTCCGCTCGTCTTCCCCAGCCTGGCCCGCCGCCGGCCCTCCGAGGTCATCGCCCTGCTCTGTGCCCTGTGCCTGGCGCCGACGATGCTCGCCCTGTGGGCGGCATCACGCGGCGCCGGGCGGTGGCTGCCGCTCACCGGCTGGGTGCTCAGCACCTGGATGGTGGAGGTGGTACTGAGGCGCGCGGTGCGGGAGGCGAAGCAGGTCCGGCCGGAGGCTTCGCCGGAAGGCTGAGGCGGGCGGCTCAGAACCGCGACTCGAAGACGGCGTCGAACGCGGCCAGCAGATCGAGGGTCACCCCGCTGCGGAGTTCGGTGAGGCCGGTGCACAGCGCCCACCCCGCCACCCGCGGGGTGTAGAGATCTGTGGCGGTGAGCCCCAGGGTGCACTGCCCGGCCTTGGAGTTGAAGGTGAGCCCCGGCGCCGAGACGGTCATCGAGAATCCGGTCGTGGTCTCGGCATCGGGCGCCAGCCCGTTTCCGGTGATGAGGAGCACGACCCCGTCGTCACTGCGCAGTCTGATCTTGATGTGGTAGCGGCACTCCGGGTCGGCGACGCCGCCTGCACCCATGAGACACTCTCTCGCGACGCCTTCCGGTCCTTCCGGTCCGAACGGAGTGAGGAGAAACTCGTCGAGGTGCTCGAAGGTCAGGCGGCCTTGCAGCGCTCCGGAGGCGTCGACCACCCCTGAGGACGGCGGCGGTCCCGCCAGCGCCGTCTGCAGATCGAAGATTCGGGCCTTGAGCAACTCGGCGTCGGTCGCGGCCGGACCGAGCCGGTCGGAGACTCCCTGCACCGAGAAGTTGGGCATGAACCAGCGGCCCACGGTGAAGACCAGCGAGGTGATCGCCCAAAAGGCGACGAGGGCAATCACCAGATCGCGGCGGCCGAGGCGGGGGGGACGCGCTGTGGTCATGCGCCGATGATGCCACGGTGAGGGGGGCCGGTTTCCCCGCCCCCCTCCGAGGTTCGCTAGGCGGCCGGGGTCACCTGCAGGCTGAAGGGCGGATAGTCGTCGGTGAGGCCCATGGCGAACGCCGTCACCCGCAGGCTCCACTGCATGGTGCCGGCGGCAAAGTCCTGGATGCCCACCGGGAGGGATCCCGTGAACAGCACGACGATGTAGCCGAACCACACCGCCAAGACCCCGGCGATTCCGACGAATGCCAGGACGACGAAGTGAGGGATCAGCACGACGAAGCGCAGGAAGAAGATCCCGGCGACCGCCCATCCCTTGGAGGGAGTGGCGGGTTTCTCGACATGGACTGCGACCGGGTACTCGGGGTCGATCTCGAACGGCGGGTAGGCGTC
>DNGH01000254.1 GCA_003486285.1 Actinomycetota bacterium | reverse complement strand
GTGGTGGGGGCCGCGATCAGGAAGCAGTGCGAGGGGTGACCGCCGCGCCCCACCCGGCCCCGCAGCTGGTGCAACTGGCTGAGGCCGAACCGGTCGGCGTCCTCGATGACCATCACAGTGGCATTGGGGATGTCGATGCCGACCTCGATGACGGTCGTGGCCACCAGCACGTCGACGGTGCCGGCGCGCATCCGCCCCATGACCTCCTCCTTTTCGCCGGATCGCATCTGGCCGTGGATCAGGCCGACGCGGAGGTCGGGGAACACTCCGGCGAGCCGCTCGTACTCGGCAGTGGCGGAAGCGGCCTGCAGCTTCTCGGAGTCCTCCACCAGCGGGCACACCACGAAGGCCTGGCGCCCCGCCGCCACCTCGGCGCGGATCAGGTCGTACACCTTTCGCTCCGCCGGTGAGCCCGGGGCCACAAGGGTGGTCTTCACCGGGATCCGCCCCTGGGGCATCTCATCGAGGACCGTGACGTCGAGATCGCCGTAGAGGGTCATCGAGAGGGTGCGCGGGATCGGGGTGGCCGTCATGATCAGCAGGTCGGGCTCCGGCCCCTCCGCCTTCTCCTTCAGCTGCACCCGCTGGTGGACGCCGAAGCGATGCTGCTCATCGACCACCGCCACGCCGAGCCGGGCGAAGTGCACCCCCTCCTGGATCAGGGCATGGGTTCCGACGACGACGTCCACGGTTCCGGACGCGACCGCCTCCAGCACCTCGGTGCGATTCGGCGACGATCCGGTGAGCAATGCCATGCGCACCCCTACCAGCGCGCCGAGGGGCGCCAGCCCGAGGTAGTGCTGCTCGGCGAGCACCTCGGTGGGCGCCATGACCGCCCCCTGATGGCCGCCCTGGACCGCGGCGAGCAGCGCCGCCATCGCCACCACCGTCTTGCCCGAGCCGACCTCACCCTGCAGCAACCGGTGCATCGGATGCGGCGAGCGCATGTCGGATCGGATCTCGGCGATGGCTCGCTCCTGGGCGCCGGTGATGGCGAAGGGGAGGCTCTCGAGAAACGCCTCCACCAGGCTGGCCTCGGCGACGTGGGCGATGCCCTCGGCGGCGGTGATCTGGCGGTGCTTGCGCACGGCGAGCGCCACCTCGAGACGGAACAACTCGTCGAATGCCAGGCGGCGCCGTGCCGGCTCCACCGCCGACATCTCCATCGGGAAGTGGATGTCGCCGATCGCGGTGTCCCGCGCCACCAGGCCGAGCCGCGTCACGATGTCGCCCGGGAGCGGATCCGACACCGGGCGAGCCGTCGCCAGCGCGGTGTGGATCGCCCGCCGCAAATGCCCCGGTCCCACTCCGCCTGCGGTGCCGTGCACCGGGACGACGCGCCCCGTGATCAGCGACTCGGAGGGGCGATCGAGGACGTCGGCGTCGGGGCTCTGCATCTGCAAACGCCCGCGGTACCGCTCCACCTTGCCCGACAGCGCCACCTCGACCCCGGGAGTGAGTTGCCTCTCGCGGAATGCCTGGTTGAACCACACGGCCGCCACCACTCCCTGGCCGTCGTTCACCGTGGCCTCGATGATCACGAGGTTGCGGCGCGGGCGACGGACCGCCACCTTCTCGACCGTGCCGATCACCGTGACCTCCTCGCCCAGCGGAAGCTCGGCGAGGGGGACCTTGCGCGACCGGTCCACGTAGCGGCGCGGCACGTGGAGCAGCAGGTCGGCCACGGTGGCGATCCCCGCCTTGCGCAGATCGGCGCCGCGCTTGCCGCTCAGACCCGGGACTCTCTCGATGGCCACGGTCGCCAGATAGGCGAGGGTGCGGCCGCTCATTCGACCCCGAACAGGTAGGGATAGAGCGGCTGGCCGCCGAAGACGACGGTCGCGGCGACATCGTGCAACTCGAGATACCCGGTGATCGCGGCGGTGACGGCATCTTCCGCCTCGGCCCCGGTGATCACCGTGACCACTTCGGAGTCGCCATCGACCACGGATCCGAGCACGCCGAGCGCGGCCGCGGCGCTGGTCGGGGCGACCACCGTCACCTCCCCGTCCACGATCCCGAGCCAGTCACCGGCATGGATCACACCCGCCGGGGTGGTGGCATCGCGCACCGCCTGGGTGACCTCCCCCCAGCCGCACCGGGCCGCCGCGGCCTCCATCGCCGCCACGGTGCGGACCGGGTCGCCCTTCGGCATGAAGGCGAGCATCGCCGCCAGGCCCTCGGGGATCGAGCGGGTGGGCACGACATGAATCGCCTTGGTGGTGAGGGCGTCGAGTTGGGCGGCCACGGGGATGATGTTCTTGTTGTTGGGGAGGACGACCACGGTCTGGGCGGCGACGGATTCGACGACGCCGAGCAGGTCGCGCACCGCGGGGTTCATCGTCTGCCCCCCCACCACGACCCCCTGCACTCCGGCATCGCGGAACAGCTCGACCACACCGCTCCCCAATCCCACCGCCACCACCCCGACCGGCTGGGTGGCGAACTCGGGACGGGGCGTGAAGGCTGCCTCCTCGCGATGATGCGCCTCGTCGGCCGCCTGTTGAAGCAGGTCGGTCACCTTGATCCGTTCGGGACGGCCCAGCGCGGTCGCGGCCTCGATGGCGGCGCCGATGTGATCCGTGTGGATGTGGCAGTTCCAGACCCCACCGTCACCGACCACGACGATCGAGTCGCCGATCCGATCCCACTCGGTGCGGAGCCGGTCACCCGCGGTCTCGTCCTCGGATCGCAGCAGGAACATCACCTCGAAGCGGAGACCGGAGATGTCGGATCGCACCTGATCGAGCGCCGGGGTGAGGTGTACCGCGGCGGCGCGGAAGATCGCCTCGGGCAGCGCCACCTCCTCTCCGGTGACCTCCTCGAGGAAGGCCACCAGGAGGAGCAGGAACCCGGCGCCACCGGCATCGACCACCCCCGCCTGTTTCAGCACCGGGAGCAGTTCCGGAGTCTCGGCCAGGGCCTGCTCGGCCCGGGTGTACACCCGGAGCAGGAACTCGGCGAGGTCCTCACCGGCCGGGGTGTCGGTGGAGGCGGCGGCCCCTGCCGC
>DNGH01000103.1 GCA_003486285.1 Actinomycetota bacterium | reverse complement strand
CAAGCCAGCCGCTCGCGCACGTCATCCCGCGGCGCCTCCCAGGCTCGGACCCGCGTCGCTGTCGCCGGGTCGCGCGTGCGGCCCACCCAGCGGACCACGGTGCGCCGAGCGATGCCGAGTCGGTCGGCTACCGCACGGGCGCTCTCGCCGCGAGCGAACAGCGCCCGCGCCTTGCGCTCTAGGTCGGCATAGTCGCGGCGGGAGACGGCCTCCGCCCGGGCGCGCTGGCCGGCGGACTTCCCGCGGAGGAGGCCTCGCTGGCGCAGCTGCTCGGCCACCCACTCATGACTCGGCCCGGCGCCGCCGCGCTCAGCCGCAAGGCGGGCGGCGACGGCGCGGCAGGACAGTCGCTCCTCGACGTACAGCTCGGCGGCGCGGCGGGCGAGGCTGGCCGGCCAGACGGGCAACTCGGCGCGGTCGATCCCGGAATCCCGCACGACGCCGTACACCCAGGAGGCGGAGACGCCGAGTTCCGCGGCCGCAGCGGAGAACGATCCGTGGCGGCGGTAGAAGTCGACGGCGTGCTGGCGCACGTCGTCGCCGTAGCGCGCTCTCATCCCGCCGCCGTCGCCTCGACCGTCGCCTTCCGGCGTGCGATTCGGCGCGCGGCGGCGATCTTCCCCAGGTCGGCCAGAACACCCGGTACTCGAAAAAGAGCGGCGAGCGTCGCCTCTTCGGCAATTCGGCCGTGGTATTGGCTGCTGTTCACTACTCGAACCTCCGCCAAAACACGACCAACCCGATGAAGATCAGACCTTCGATGGCATTGACCAACCCGGCCACCAACGGGGACGGCGGGGGGTAGAACCCTGCCACTTGGGCGACTCCGATGGCGAGGCTGAAGATGCCGACAACTGCGAGGACCGTCCTCACGACGCCTTCCCCTGGCCGCTCTCGACCGTGACGAAGGCGTGGAGGCGGTAGACGCGGCCGCACGACACGCAGCGGTCAGCTTCGTCCTCGTCGAGCTGGATTCGACTCTCGCCGCACGCGCACCGAAAGGAGCATGTGAAGTCCGCCCAGCCGTCCGGGCCTTCCGCCACTTCCTCGGCCGGATGGTGGTCGAGCGGGCGCTCGCGATAGACGATCATCAACTCGCCCTCCGCCGCCGCTCTCGCCGCTCGACGGTAGACGCGCCGGCCGGGAGGAAGAAGAGGTTGACCTGCGCGGCGTCCTGGTCAGCCCACCGGCGGTGAGCGGCCTCGAAGGCGACGTTGTCGACGCCGAGGATGACGGCCGGCCCGGAAATCTCGACCCGCTTCTCGTCGAGGTAGCGGCCGGAGGACGCGCCGCAGCGGCACCGGCGCGGGGCGCCGCCGAACAGGCGGACCACGTCGGTGCAGGTCGGCTCGGTGCAGAGAAGGAGCTTCACGACGGGCGCTCCCCCGCCATCCGGCGACCCGCGGCGATGGCGTCACCAACGGTCGGCGTGCTGGTGCCGAAGACGGGGTGCGCGCAGCGGTAGAGTCGGAACACCCGCTCCCTCGTCTCTCGCCCGTAGTAGCCGCAGAAGTAGCCGAGGTTCTGGCGCTCACGTTCCTCGGCGTCCTTCCGGCTCAATCCTCCGCGCACCATCGAGTGCTCGACGCAGCGCTCGAAGTAGGCGTCGGCCTCGGCCTGGTCGGTGATCTCCATTGCCGGCCGGTACTTGTCGCCGATGGTGATCATGTCCGGCAGCGGCTCGGGGGTGGTGGCGGCGGGCATCAGACCGTCCGCCCTTCGACCGCCCTGCGCAGCACCGACAGCGGCGGCGGCTGGGGCGCCAGCACCGGGCAGCCCTCGACGTGGAAGGCCTCGCCGCCGCAGTCCGGGCACGGGTCGCCGTGGCCGACGCCGCAGCCGCGGCAGGTGTCCGTCTCCGGGTCGACGTCGCACTGGTCGTCGCGGGTGTGGACCGGCGCCACCGTGGCGTCGCCCTCGACGCACGCGCTGTTGCCGGTGTCGATCCAGTGCTGGCGGCAGGCGGAGTGACCGCAGGCCGGTTCGACCGCCTCCGGGAAGGGCGGCGTCCACGGGCGGAAGGCGCCGCTGTCGACGTCGAAGCACTTCCGGTGCGCCTCGTTGAAGGCACGCATACCCTCGACGCCGAGCGAGCGGGCGGCCTCGCGCAGCCGGCGCTCCTCGGCCTCGCCGCGGGTGTAGGTCCGGTGGCTGTCCGACATCGCGTAGTACCAGTCGTGACGCGCCAGCGCGGCGCGGAAATCGGCGAGGGTGGTGATGGGCGTGGGCTCGGGCATCGCTCAGGCCTCCGCCAAGTTGACGGCGTCGAGGTCGCCGGTGGCTGCGGCCTTCGCCAGGGCGTCGAGGTTGACCACGTCGAGACCGCCGTCTGGCGGCGGCACCTGCTCGCAGCAGTCCGCGTAGTCGGCGTAACCGGCGTCGCGAGCCATCGCGTCGAGCGCGGCCTCGGCGGTGGCGGCGTCCCAGCGGCCCAGGATGGCGCCGCTGCGGGGGTTGCTGATCTCCCAGGTAGGCAGCTCGGGGGTGGCGGTGCTGGTCATCGGATTCGGCTCCTGGTCGGTTCGGGCCGGGGGCGTCTCCCCCGACCTGACGACAGGCTATCAAATCCGATATAGCACTGTCAAGCGGCGACGCGGCGAGGTCGTTTCACGTGGAACTGCCGGCCCGCTCGCGGAGCACCCGCAGCAGACCCGAACCGAAATGCGCGCGGGCGGCGGTGACGGTCCGGCTGATGATCCTCCAGGCGGCGAGGTTGCCGACCGGGTTGGCGGCGCGGAAGGTCTCCCAGGCGCCCTCGCCGAAGACGACCTCGCAGCCGGGGCCGCCGTCGAGCCGCGGGTAGCCGGTGAGCACCGCCCGGCGTCCGACGTGCCAGAAGCCCCACGCCGAGCGCGGGACGCGGGTCACCAGGTCCGGCTCGCCGTTGACGACGTTGACCACCGCCCAGGTGGGCGTCGAGCCGTAGGTGAAGCGCTCGTCGTACCAGCTCGACCACTGGCGATTGCCGACCCGCGGCGCGCAGAACATGAACGCGGCGCGGGGTGTCGGCAGCTGCGGCCGGTGGCCCGCGGCGACGGCCTCGCGACGCGTGTGGGCTAGCTGCGCCACCAGCAGCGGCACCATCGCGCCGCCGAGGGAGTGCCCGTCGATCACCAGTTGGGCGCCGGGCCGGTCGGCGATGAGGTGCTCGACCCACTCGCAGACCGTCTCGCCGGCGTGGATCGCCTGGCGGCGGAAGCCGGCACCGACCTTGCCGAGCATCACCGGCGGGCGCCAGCGGCGGCGGATCACCGAGGCGGCGTTGTGGAGCCAGTCCTCGACCTGCGACGAGCCTCGAGGTGAGACGACGATCACCTCCGGCGTCCACGCGATGCCGACCTGAGCGGCCCCGCGCTCGATCACCGTGCCGCCCTCAAAGCCGGCACTCATCGCCGCGAAGCCGTAGTCGGCGGGCCGGGTGTAGACCGCGATCGCATGCTCGGCCGCGGCGAGCGTCATCCGGTCGTCGTAGCGCCGGGGGTTGCCAAGTAGGTCGGCCGGGCCGGTGGTGAAGGTGGTCAACTCGGCGCGTCCTCGAGGTCGGCGTCGGGGCCGACGGTCAGCTGCACCGGCGGGTGGGCGCGGCCCGTGACGACCAGCCACACCGGGGCGCCGGCGGCGATCGCCACCCGCTCGGCCTCGGTCAGCTCCCAGCGGGAGACGAAGATGGTCCCGTCGGTGGCGACCGGCAGGCCCAGCACCTCGGCGGCGCCGGGGACCGGCACCCGCGGGGCGCCGAGCACGACGTTGGCCTGGGGGAAGTGCGTCGGCTTCACCGCCGTCAGGGCTCCGGCGGAGCGCCGGGGCGCGGCGGGTGGAAGGCGCCACGGCGGCGCAGCGACTTGCGCTCCGGGCTCCAGCGCTTCGGGTCGAGGCCTTCCTCGACCAGCTGCTCTTCGTAGAGGAGCGCGTCCGGGCGGCGGGCGCGGGCCCGGGCGTTCTGCATCCGGCGGTGGCGCTCCTGGAGCTCGGTTTCGTTCACGGGGGGCCGCCGCCTCACTTCGCCTTGGGCTTGGCCTTCTTGGGCTTCGTCGGCTTCGCGGGGGCGGCGGCGCTGGCGGCGACGGGCGCCTCGGTCTCGGTCGTCGCGGTCTCCTTGCCGGCGGCGGGCGGCTCCTCGACGTCGACCAGAGCGACGCGCAGCGTCACCTTGACGTGGAGCAGGTCGATCTCGTGCTCCGCCGCCACCCACCCGCCCCGCGGCCGCTCGAGCACGCCGCTCGCGACGGCGAGGTGGGAGTCGCCGGCGGCGCGCAGCCGGTC
>DNGH01000030.1 GCA_003486285.1 Actinomycetota bacterium | reverse complement strand
CCGCTACCCGCTACCCGCCAGAATCCGTCGCCCGTCGCCCGTCGCCCGTCGCCCGTCGGAGGTCTCGTCTCTTGCTGTCGGCTGTCGGCTGTGGGCTGTCGGCTCTTCGCTAGTGCCTAGTGCCTAGTGCCTTCCGCCTACTCTTGCTCCACCATGCTCTGGTCCCGCGCCTTCATTCCCACGCTTCGCGACGATCCCGCCGATGCCGAGGCGGTGAGTCATCGTCTGCTGGTCCGTGGCGGGTTCATCCGCCGCCTCATGGCCGGGTCGTGGTCGATGCTTCCGCTGGGGATGCGGGTCGCCAAGAAGATCCAGGACATCATCCGCGAGGAGATCGACGCCATCGGCGGTCAGGAGATGCTGCTGCCGGTCGTGCACCCGGCCGAGATCTGGAAGAAGACCGGCCGCTGGGACGACGTCGAGGGCATTCTGGTGAAGCTCAAGGACCGGCGCGACGCCGACATGTTGCTGGCGATGACCCATGAGGAGATCTTCACCACCGTCGCCACGGAGCTGACGTCCTACCGGCAGCTTCCCCAGCTGTGGTACCACCTGCAGACCAAGTTCCGTGACGAACCCCGCCCCAAGGGGGGCCTGCTCCGGGTGCGGGAGTTCACGATGAAGGACTCGTACAGCTTCGACATCGATCCCGCCGGGCTCGACGTGCAATTCCAGAGGCACTACGAGGCCTACGGGAGGATCTTCGCCCGACTCGGCATGGATGCCATCCCGGTTCATGCCTCCAGCGGCTGGATGGGGGGCAAGGAGTCGGTGGAGTTCATGGTCGAGGCTGCGGCGGGGGAGGACGAGATCGCCTTCTGCCCTTCTTGCCGGTACGCGGCCAACACCGAGAAGGCGACCTCGACGCTTCCCACGGTGACCGACCCCACCGCAGACGCCGCTCCGCAGCGCTTCCCCACTCCCGGGATTCGCACCATCGCCGCGCTCGCCGGGTTCGCCGACTTCGCTGCGGCCGATCGCCAGATCAAGACCCTGGTCTACATGATCGCCGGGCAGCCGGCACTGCTGCTGCTCCGCGGCGACCACGAGTTGATGGAGCAGAAGGCGATCGACGGTCTCGGCACCTGGGACGTCCGCCCGGCCCACGATGAGGAGATCGTGGCCGCGCTCGGAGCCCATGCCGGCAGTCTCGGTGCGGTCGGGGTCAGCGGGGTGCGCATCGTCGCCGATCCCGCGTTGCACGGCCGCTGCGGCATGGTCACCGGCGCCAACGAGGACGACTGGCACCTGCGCGACGTGTCGGTCGAGCGTGACATCGCCGTGGACACCTGGCTCGACCTGCGCCTGGTGGCGGCGGGTGAAGGCTGCCCGGTGTGCGGCGAACCCCTCGAGGTGAAGCGCACCATCGAGGTGGGCCACATCTTCAAGCTCGGCACCAAGTTCAGCGAGGCACTCGGTGCGGCCGTCCTCGACGAGCAGGGCGAGCAGCGGGTCATCTGGATGGGGTCGTACGGGATCGGAGTCGGCCGCAACCTCGCCACCGTCGTCGAGGCGAGCCACGACGACAAGGGGATCGTGTGGCCGACCTCGATCGCGCCGTACGAGGTGGTGGTCACCGTCGTCAAGGGCGACGATGCCCCCAGCGTCGCTGCCGCCGAGCACATCTATTCCGCACTCCAGGAGGGTGGCATCGACACCCTCCTCGACGACCGCGACGAGCGCCCCGGCGTCAAGTTCGCCGATGCCGAACTCATCGGCATCCCCTACCGGGTCACCATCGGGCCCCGCGGCCTCGCCGAAGGGGTGGTGGAGGTGGTCCGCCGCCGTGACGGCACAGTCGAGAGCCTCGACCCGGATGCCGCCGTGGCCCACCTGATGGAGACGGTGCGCCGGGAGCGGACGCTCGGTAAGTAGGTACCCGACAACCGATGCCCGATGCCAGATGCCGGCTCAGAGCTTGCAGCGGGCAGCATGCAGCCCCGCCAGCGGTGATCGCGTCAGTCCCAGCTGGCGGGGCTGAAGGCTCTCCTGCTGCATGCTTCTACAGCGACCCGGTATCCGAGGCTGCCGAAAGCATCCCTGGTTCGGTATACTCCCGCCGTCAATCGAGGACGCTGGGAAGTGGGCGCCCGCCCACTTTTTTGTTGAGGAGAACGTGATGGGTGACGTGGATCGCCGGCTCTGGGACCTCCTGGAGCCCTGGCTCGAGGCCGAAGGCGTCGAGCTCGACGACCTCGAACTGGCCGGCCAGGGTGCCGGCCGGCTGGTGCGCGTCACCGTCGATGCCCCCGGGGGGATCGACCTGGACCGCATCGCCGGCCTGTCGCGAGGCCTGTCGCGCCTTCTCGAGGACGCCGACGTCATCGGGGCCACGTACACCCTCGAGGTCTCTTCGCCCGGGCTGGAGCGGCCGTTGCGCCGTCCTTCCCAGTTCCGCAAGGCGGTCGGCCGTGAGGTCGTCGTCAAGACCCGTGCCGAGGTCGCCGGGTCCCGCAGCCATCGCGGGGTGCTCGCCGGGGTAGGTGAGGGTGACGTCCTCCTCAAGGTGGACGACGCCGAAGTCACCATTCCGCTGGACCACGTCACCCAGGCGCGCACGGTCTTCACCTGGGAGAAGGCTCCCAAGCCGGGCAAGCGAGGCGCGAAGTGAACGAGTCGTTCATGGAGGAGCTCGACATCCTGGAGCGCGAGAAGGGTGTCTCCAAGGAGACCATCCTCGACGCCCTCGCCAACGCCCTGGTGTCGGCGTACAAGCGCAGCCCGGGTGCTGCCGAAGAGGCCCGCGTCACCATCGACCAGGACACCGGCGAGATCAAGGTCTACGGGCAGGAGTTGGACGAGGACGGCAACGTCACCCGCGAATGGGAGGACACCCCGAGCGACTTCGGCCGCATCGGTGCTCAGACCGCCAAGCAGGTGATCCTGCAGCGCCTGCGCGACGCCAAGCGTGCCCAGGTGTTCGACCTGTACGAGGGGCGCGACGGCGACCTGGTGACCGGGATCGTCCAGCAGTCCGATCACCGCACCGTGATCCTGGACCTCGGCAACGCCGAGGCCGTCATGCCATTCGGTGAGAAGATCCCCTACGAGCGTCTCGAGCGCGGGGCCCGCGTCAAAGCGCTGATCATCGAGGTACGCGGTGAGGAGGCCAAGGGGCCCCAGATCGTCGTGAGCCGCAGCCATCCCGACTTCATCCGCCGCCTGTTCGAGCTCGAGGTGCCCGAGATCCACGCCGGCACGGTCGAGATCAAGGCCATTGCCCGCGAGCCGGGCTGGCGCTCGAAAGTGGCCGTCTACTCGAAGGACGACCGCATCGACGCCGTCGGCGCCTGCGTCGGCATGAAGGGCGCCCGCGTGATGACCATCGTCAAGGCCTTGAGCGGCGAGCGCATCGACATCGTGCC
>DNGH01000031.1 GCA_003486285.1 Actinomycetota bacterium | reverse complement strand
CCTCGGCACCCTCCCCGACGGCGGCGGCGATCATCCCGCACGTGTACCCGCCGTTCCCCGAGTCGGGCGGACCGTTGTAGCGACGGGGGATCAGCAACTTCACCAGTCCAGTCTCCAGTCTCCAGTCCCCAGTCCCCAGTCTCCATTGCCCAGTGCTGGCCTCTGGCTGGCGACTGGCGACTGGTGACTGGTGACTTCTTACAGCACTTGCCTCAGAAACGCCTTGGTCCGTTCCTGCTGCGGATCGGCGAAGATCTGTCTCGGGTCGCCGTCCTCGACGATGGTGCCATGGTCCATGAAGATCAAGCGGGTCCCCACCTCGCGTGCGAAGCCCATCTCGTGGGTGACCACCGCCATCGTCATTCCCTCCGAGGCGAGGCGTCGCATCACCTGGAGGACCTCGCCGACGAGTTCCGGGTCGAGTGCCGAGGTGACCTCGTCGAACAGCATCGCCTTGGGCCGCATCGCCAAGGCCCGGGCGATGGCGACCCGCTGTTGCTGACCCCCGGACAGCTGTGACGGGTAGGCGAAATCCTTCTCGGCGAGTCCGACGTGGTTCAACTCCTCGCGGGCGCGCTCCTCGGCCTGCTCCTTGGTGAGCTTGAGGACCTTGAGCAAGGCGAGGGTGATGTTGCCCATCACGGTGAGGTGGGGGAACAGATTGAACTGCTGGAAGACCATGCCCATGTGGGTGCGGACCTCGTCGAGGTCGGTGCGAATGTCGGTGATCTCGGCCCCGTCGAAGAACACCTTGCCCTCGGTCGGCTCCTCGAGCATGTTGATGGTGCGCAACAGTGTCGACTTCCCCGATCCCGACGGGCCGATGACCACGACCACACCGCCGGGAGTGATGGAGAGGTCGATGCCGCGCAGCACATGGTTGTCGCCGAACCACTTGTGGATGCCCTCCAGGCGGATCAGGGAGCCGTCCGAATTCATGGCGCCTCCTATCCGATCACGCTGGTCAGGCCGCTGCGCATGCGGCGCTCGACGATGGTCACGATGCGGATCATCGGGATCGTGATGATCAGGTACCCGAGAGCCGAGCCGAGCCAGGCGGTGGCGTCGAAGGTGGACTGGTAGATGTCGCGACCGATGCCGAGCAACTCCTTCTCGGCGACGGTGAGCCCGAGTACCGACACCAGGGCGGTGTCCTTGATGAGGATGACGAATTCGTTGAGCAGCGGTGGGATCACCCGCCGGATCGCCTGGGGCACCACCACGTATCGCATCGACTGGAAGTAGGTGAGACCGACGGTGCGGGCCGCCTCGATCTGACCCCGCTCCAGCGATTGGATCCCGGCCCGGTACACCTCAGCGGAATAGGCGGCGAGGTTGAGGCCCAGCACCAGGATGGCGATCGTGTACATGTCGAGCCCGAGCCGGAGGGCAGGGACCAGGCCGATCCCGGCGAACGAGATCTGCCAGATGAGGGGGGTGCCCCGGAAGAAGTTGATGTAGATGCGCGCCGGGGTGCGCACCACGGCCCGCTTCGACATCGTGAATAAGGCCAGAACCAGACCGAGGCCGAACCCGAGTGCCGCGCCCGCCCCGGAGAGCACCAGGGTGTTCTGCATGCCCTTGATGAACGACGGCGCCTTGGCGATCTGGACTACCCCCCAGATGAACCCTCCCGCGAGCCCGGCGATGGCGGCGATGACGATCGGACGCCGTCCCAACTTCCGCCAGTAGACATACGCCGCGGTGAGCCCCGCTGCCACCGTCCCCCACACGAGGCTGGTGCCCAGAATCGTGGGGAGCTCCGCCATGAAGTCGTCCCAGGCGACGCCGGCCTTCCGGCCGATCAGGGAGAGGTTGAGGAAGTTGCGGGCGAAGCGATCGACGTCGGTGCCCTGGAACCACAGCAGCAGTGCGGCGAGGAAGACGGGTTGAGTGGCGAGCACCGCGGCGTTGATCACCGCCTCCCGGGCCGACCGGGTCGGCATCCGTCGGTAGGTGAATACCCCGGCGAGGGCGACCATGGCACCGAGCACGATCGAGATCTGCAGGACCAGGCGCAGATCGGCGGACTGCAACCCCAGTGCCAGGGGATCGGAGGGCGAGCACTCGATGCGGGTGGCATCCGGGGGACATACCCGGCTCCAGCCGTAGGAGCTGAGGACCGCGATGGTTCCCGCGAAGAAGAACAGATTGACGGCGACACCGGCAAGCAGATGGCCGCGCGACCAGCGGGTCTGGTGGCGCAGGTGATAGCGCCACCCCCGTTGTGGGGGAGTGGTAGCGGCAGCGGTGGCGTCTGCGGTGGTCACTCCACTGGTCTCCTCTGCTCCGGGGAGACTACGGCATCGGCCCATGCGCAATGCCGCCTGGCCTAGCGTTGCCGCCATGGACCGCGACGAATACCTGCACAAGCTGCGCGACCGCCGGGCCCGCTTCGCCCTGGTGCTGACCGAACTCGGCCTGTCCCTGGAACGAGATGCCCACCTCGGGAGGCAGGTGGGCGGGGGCTGGACCCTGGGGGAGCACTTGGTCCACCTCGCCGCCTGGGAGCGCCGTTACGGACGGGTGGTCTCCCGCAAACCCCGGGTGGGGCCCTCCAATTGGCAGAAGTTCAACGATGCCGTGTACGAGGAATGGCGCGGCGTGCTCCCGCAGCAAGCGCGGGACGAGTACGAATCCGCCCACCGTGGGTTGTTGAAGGCGATCAGGGCGGTGCCGGCGACCGGCGACCCGAAGCGTCCCGGCCTGTTCGACGGGTGGGATCTCAGTGCGGTGCTCAGCCACTACCGCGAGCACGCCACGATCCTGCTGCTCCATGCCGGCAAGCCCAAGCCACCGGCGTGGCGGGGGAGGCTTCCCACCCTCAGGGTGCGGTCTGGGCCTCCACATTGAGATGGAAACCCCACCGTCCCGGCGCTCGCTCCAGGCGCAGGACGACGAATCCGCTGTCGTTGAGCACTTGGCGCAGTTCGGTTTCGGTGTACTGGTAGATGTGTAGGTCGATGGTGGCGGCATCGGGATCGGGTGGAGGCATGTCCCGGTAGGACCGGTAGCCGTCCGGTACCCGCCCCCACGACGCTGCGTCCGGTGTGGACAGGAAGAGCCTCGCGTCTCGCCCCATATGAGCGGCGATCTTCTGCATGGTGGCGACCGGATGGAAGTTGAAGTGCTCGATGACCTCGGTCAGGATCACCGCGTCCATCGGTCCCGTCCATGGGATCGGCACCTGTTCGATATTTCCCCGCGCGACCGTCAGTCGATGCTTGGCGCGCAGCGCCTCCGAAATCCGCTGCGGCTCACTGTCCAGACAGAAGACCTGCGCCCCGGTGAGCATCGATGCGAACGCCGACAGCGTGCCGTATCCAGAGCCGATGTCGAGGATGCGCCGCGGCGAATTCTGAGCGGCCCATTCCCCGATCCAACCGGGGAGGTGGAGCCAGTAGAGCATCTCCTCGCCGCGATAGAGACCGCGGTACTCCGCGGCGTCGGTGAGTGTCGTGATGTCGCGGCGTGCTCGTTCCAGGATCTCGCCCGTTACGGTCATCGGCGACTCCGCCAGTGAGACCAGGGATCGACGCAAGACCTCCATTTGCCGGCCGATCTCCCGGTGGCGTGCCCGGAGGAGGCGTACCAAACGGCCCAGGACCGGAAGTCGGTCCAGGTGCGCTTTCCAGCCTTTTCCCGCGGACGGAGTCCGGGTGGGCTCCATCACTGGTCCAAACCGCTGACGTCATCCGGCACGTCCACCGCGTACCCCTCCAGGATCTCCAGAGGCACGGTGTCGAGGGCGCGACGGTCGGTGGCGGCCAGGAACACTGGTGCGGCCTTGCCGTCACGGTGGGCGCGCAGCCAGTTGGGCGCGGTGACGCACCAGCGGTCGCCCGGCTGCAGGCCGGGAAAGCGGTAGTGCGGTGCTGGTGTGGAGAGGTCGTTCCCGATGCTGCGCTGATGCGCCAGGAACTCGGCCGTCATCACCGCGCAGACGGTGTGGCTGCCCATGTCGGTGGGGTCGGTCTGGCACGACCCATCGCGGTACCAGCCCGTGACCGGGTCGACCCCGCAGGGCTGCAGGGGATCACCGAAGACGTTGCGGCCCTCCGTCACCGCGAGTACCTGCCGAGCAGGGTGGCAGAGGCCAGCACGTGTCCTTCCATGGCGGCGAGCAGCGCAACCTTGTTCGCGCCGGGAGCCAGTCCCAGTGTGGTGTCGAGCGCGTAGATGGTGAACACATAGCGGTGTGAGCCGCTGGGGGGGCACGGGCTCTCGTAGCCCTGCTCCCCACCGGTGGAGACGCCAGTGGTTCCGATGGACTCGACCCCCTCGGGGATCGAGGTCGTCACGGGGATGTCGTACACGACCCAGTGGTCCCAGGTGCCCCGGGGAGCATCCGGATCCTCGACGATCAGGGCCAGCGCGGCGGTGCCCGCCGGGATCCCGGCGATCTGGAGTGGCGGCGACACCTCGGTGCCGTCGCAGGTGTACTTGGAGGGAATCCGTGCCTCATGGCGGAATGCGGTGGAGGTGAGTTCCATTCCGTTGCCTCCGGTGGTCGTCGTCGGTGTCGTCGTGGTTGCCGTCCCGCCACAGGCGCCGAGCATCACAGCCAGCACCGCGAGCCAGGCACAGGGTCGGGTCACGACGCCTCCAGGCTAGATGCCGTCCCCGGGGTCACGAACCGAGCAACTCCCGCTGCAACTCCTCGGGAAGAGGGAACCAGCGCAGCTTCTCGAAGTCGGCACCCAGGTCCACGGGCTCGACCGCGGCCGCGGGTCCGGCCCCGGCCAGGATCCGCCGAGCCTCGGCGAGATACTCCGCCAGCGCCGCCTCCGGCGCATGACGCCGGCGGTCGGGGTGCTCCAGGCCACCAGGGGTGAATCGGACCTCGTCGAGCCCGAGGGCGGGGTGAGGGTCGCGATCGGCGTGGCTCCACAGGGCCGTCGCCGGATCGAATCCGTAGCGCGGCAGCAGGCGCCACCCGTGCTCGGCGACGAGATGCACGGCGTCGAGCAGGAACCCAAAGGTCTCCTCGCTGATGAAGTAGTTGAAGTTGACCCGGACCCACCCGGGCTTGATCACCTCGCAGCCCCGGGCGACCTCGCGTGCGTACTCGTGGCTGGTCTCGATGTCGATTCCGAGCAGACGATGCCCGTAGGGTCCGGCGCAGGAGCACCCGCCCCGGCTCTGGATCCCGAAGAGATCGTTGAGGAGGGCCACCACGAAGTTGTGGTGCAGGCGCTTCCCGCCGTGGTTGATGACGAACGACACGATCGACAACCGATCCGCCCCAGGGTTCCCCAGGATCGTGATGTTCGGATTGGCCGACCACGATGCGATGGCGCGCCGGATGAACGACTCTTCCTTCTCGCGGATCACCTCGGTGCCCACGGCCTCCTTCAGCGCAAACACCAGCCCGCAGCGGATCGAACCGACGATGTTGGGAGTGCCTCCTTCCTCGCGCCGCTCGATGTCGTCGATGTAGCGATGGTCCGCGGGATTCACGTAGGCGACGGTGCCGCCGCCGGGGACGGTCGGGACCCGATTGGTGAACAAGTCCCGCCTCGCCACCAGCAGGCCCGGGGTACCGGGGCCACCGATCAACTTGTGCGGGCTGATGAAGATGGCGTCCTTGTAGGAGAGCGGATCCCCGGGGTCGACGGACCCCATCGTCACCCCCACGTATGGCGCCGCCGCGGCGACGTCCCAGAACGAGAGCGCCCCATGGCGGTGCAACAGCGACGACACCGCCGCGGTATCGGTGGTGATGCCGGTGACGTTCGAGGCGGCGGAGAAGGATCCGATTCGCACCGGCCGATCGGCGTGGGCGACGAGGGCGGCCTCGAGTGCGGCCAGGTCGACATGACCATCGGCGTCCTCGGGGATCACGACGACCTCGGCAATCGATTCCCGCCAGGGGAGCTCATTGGAGTGGTGCTCGAAGGGGCCGATGAACACCACGGGTCGCTCGGTGGCGGGGATGATGTCGGCGAAGTGGTAGCGATCCTCGAGTTGCGTGGGGATGCGCAGGCCGAGCACCCGCACCAGGTGATCGATCGCTCCGGTGGAGCCGTTGCCCGTGAAGATGACGGCGTGCTCGGCGGTGGCGCCGACACAGCGCCGGACGATGTCGCGGGCATCCTCGCGGAAGCGGCTGGTCTGCATCCCGGTTCCCGACGACTCGGTGTGGGTGTTGGCGTACAGCGGCAGCACCTGGTCGCGGATGAAGTCCTCGATGAACTCGAGCGACCGGCCCGAGGCGGTGTAGTCGGCGTAGGTGACCCGGCG
>DNGH01000112.1 GCA_003486285.1 Actinomycetota bacterium | reverse complement strand
AAGATCACGAAGTCCACGTTGGCGGTGCCGGGGCGGTCCGATGGCGCCGTGAGCACCGTGAAGATCGAGGGATCCGGATGATCGAAGGAGATCGATCCCATCGTGTTGTACCGGGTCAGGTCGTACTTGTAGGGCACGTGGTTGCCGTGCCACCCGACGACGTCGAGGGGCGAGTGATCGAGGTCGGCGGCGAACAGTCTTCCGTCGAACTTCACGAACAGCGTGCAGCCGCCTTCGGTCTCTTCAAACGCTGCGGTTGGGGCGAGGAAGTCGCGCTCGTTGGCCATGCCGTTGGCGCCGATCGGCCCGCGCTCGGGCAGCGTGAGATAGGCGCCGTAGTTCTCGCACACGTATCCGCGGGATGGGCCATCCGGAAGCTCCACCCGGAACTTTATCCCACGGGGGATGACGCAGATCTCCCCGGGGGCGACGGCGAGGATCCCGCACTCGGTGATCATCCGCAGCCGGCCCTCCTGGGGGACCACCAGCAGCTCGCCGTCGGCGAAGTAGCAGTAGGTGTCGCCCATCGACGTGTCGGCGAGGTAGATGTGGGCCGCCATGCCGAATTGGGCGTGGGCGTCACCGTTGGTGGCGATGGTGCGCAGCCCGGTCAGCCAGGTGTGTCCCTGCTCTGGGGGCACCGGGTCCCATCGCAGCTGTCCGATGGGGGGCTCCGACTCGCGGCAGGGGGCGGTGCGGATCAGGCCGGGGTCCACCGGGCGGAGGTCGTGGACGTGGAGCACCGAGGGGCGGATCCGGTACATCCAGGTGCGGCGGTTCTGCCCGCGGGGGGCGGTGAACGCGGTGCCGCTGAGCTGCTCGGTGTACAGGCCCAGGGGCGGCTTCTGCGGGTTGTTCTGACCCACCGGGAGGGCACCGGGCACCGCCTCTGAGGCGTGGTGGTTGCCGAATCCGGAGATATACATCAGGTCGGCCATGGGGGCTCCTCGAGGGTCACGGGGAGGGACAAGAGTATCTGAGCGGCCCGGGAGTGCGCCGCCCGGTGATGCTCGCACCAGATGTCTCCAAGCTGTCTGGAAATGAGGTATCCTCCCCCTGCTTGGGCTCTTCGGAGCGGCGATTTCACTTGGGTTCACATGGGCGAGAGCTAAGAAAGCGAGAGCGAGGAAAAAAGTGACCATTCAGAATCGCAGCCACCGGTCATCGCGGCCGGTGCGACGCAAGGGAGTAATGGTCGCCACGCTGGCGGCGGCTCTTCTGATCGTGAGCGCGGCATTGGCCGCCGAACCGACGGTTCCTCTCGGCAACGCCGACCCCTTCGCGGTGCTGGCGGGCGAGACCATCACCAACACCGGTGCTACCACCATCACCGGCGACGTCGGTTTGCATCCGGGTCCCGCAGTGGCGGGCTTCGGTCCAGGCGCAGACCAGGTGACACTGGTTCCCCCGAGCGCACTCCATGTTGCCGACGCCGTCGCGTTGGCCGCCAAGAACGCCCTGGTCACGGCTTACAACGACGCCGCCGGACGCGATGTCACGGCCACCATCGCCACCGAACTCGGAGGAGCCACACTGCCCGGTGGGGTGTACAACTCCGATGCCGGCACATTCCAGATCACCGGGACTCTCACCCTGGATGGTGAGAACGACCCCAACGCGGTGTGGATCTTCCAGATGGAGAGCACGTTGCTGGCCACCGGGTCCAGCAACGTGGCGTTCATCCGCGCTGCCGACGCCTGCAACGTGTTCTGGCAGGTGGGCAGCTCGGCCGTTATCGAGCCTGGGGCCACCTTCTCGGGAAACATCCTGGCGCTGACCTCGATCTCCCTGCAGACCGGGGCGACGCTGTATGGCCGGGCGCTCGCTCGCAACGGCTCGGTCACGATGGATACCAACACGATCACCCGGGCGGTGTGCTTGCCGGATGTGGGTCCTGGTACGGGTGGCGGATCCACCTCGGGAACTGAGGACGCTCACCTCTTCATCCTCGCCGGGGGCCTGTTCGCCGTTGCCATCGGGGTCCTGGCGATGCGCCGGCGGGCGTCTCGCTCGAACTGATCCCACCAATCGGCAGGCGCAACCGTGCGGCGTAACCAGCTCGTCACGGCGGCGGCGGGGGTGCTCGCTCTGGCCGGGGGGGTCGTACTCGCCATGGCGGTCCAGGCGCAGGAGCAGGCACCGCAGCCAGGCTTGGCCGTGTTCGGGCCCGCGGGTCTCGACGGGCTTGCGGTGGAGCGTCACGCCGGTGACATGTCGTGGGTGCGAGCCGGCGGGTTCTCGATCCCGGACCAGTCCACGACAACCACAGTCGCCACCACGGCGGTCGAGGACGCGGAGGTCGACCACTACCCGGTGTCCTCGCTCCCGCCATCGCTCCCCGTGGCGATCGACATTCCGGCCATCGGGGTGCACTCATCGCTGCAGAGCCTCGGCCTAACCGAGGATGGCGCAATCGAGGTGCCCCAGCCCGGACCGCGATACAACGACGCCGGCTGGTACAGGTACTCGTCGACCCCGGGCTCGGTCGGGATGGGTTCGCTCGGGTCCGCCATCATCGTCGGCCACATCGACTCGGTCGAGGACGGCCCGTCGGTCTTCTTTCGTCTCGGTGCCCTGCAGCCCGGAGACGAAGTCATGGTCACCCGGAGCGACGGTCTGGTGGCGGTATTTCGAGTCGATGCCGTCCGCGTCTACCCCAAGGACGAATTCCCTACCACTTTGGTGTACGGGCGGACCCCGCACGCGACGCTCCGCCTGATCACCTGCGGCGGAGTGTTCGATAGGAGTTCGGGCAGCTACGAGGACAACATCGTCGTGTTCGCGACCATGATCGGTGCCTATTAGGGCCCGCCGCCACCGCGGGTTCCTACCGCGTGCCAAAGCGCGGCGACGACATGGCGGTGCTGGTTGTGGATTGCGTGGAAAGTGCGAGCGCGGGCCGGGTCGACCAGGGCGAACACTTGCGTAGATCTTCTCGAGACGCCCGTACCGTGACCCAGCACATCCCGGAGGACGGGTACCCTGCCGCCTCGGGCGCTTAGCTCAGTTGGCAAGAGCGCTTCCCTTACAAGGAAGATGTCGGGGGTTCGAGTCCCTCAGCGCCCACCAGCAGGATTCCATTGCGGCACAAGGGATTGGCGCGGATCAGCGTTCGAGCCCCAGCTCTCGCGTCGGCTGGAGGACCGTCACGCCGCTGACCGCCCGGTTACCAGGCCGGTTACCGGTTACCAGGCTGGTCACCCGGCACCCGGCACCCGGCACCCGGCACCCGGCACCCCCGCCATTTGTGACTTTGTCCCGTAGGATCGCGATACCCGCTGTGGGTTCAATGGTCCCGTGCTCGGGACCTTGCTGT
>DNGH01000021.1 GCA_003486285.1 Actinomycetota bacterium | reverse complement strand
GTGCGCAAACCCCTGGACAAGGTGCGGGCCCCGGACTGGAGCGAGAGTTCCATTCGGGAGAATGCTACCCAGTCCCTCGATTCCGAGCTGTCGGCTGTCCGCTTTTGGCTGACACCTGATACCTGACACCTGATACCTCACTCCGCGACGAACTCAGCTCCCAGACCCCGGACACAGTTACCCGACGCGATACACCTCGACCCGCGCCGAGCCCTGACGGCCGCGGCGGCGTCCCATGAGGTAGACGATGAAGATCAGCCCGACCACGCCGACCGCGGCCAGCACGCCGGGGCTCTTGGCGCCTTCGGCGGTCTCGTCGACCACCTGCTGGATCTCGCGCAGCTTGGCTTCCAGGTCGTCGCGGCTCACCGTCATCGCGTTGCCCTCCACATGACGAGTCCCGTGACGGCGAGCAGCCCGATCGATCCGAGGAGATAGCCGAGTCCACTCCAGATGTTGCCGTCAGGCATGACCCGCAGCAGCCAGCGGGTCCCGGCGACGCCGAGGAACCCCGCGGCGAGCACGAAGAGGAAGGAGGCGATCGCACTGAATCCGGCGAGTCGTCCCAGCCGCCGCGCCGGTTCCACGGTCTGTTCGCGCAGGTACTGGCGCGACATGTCGATGAATTCGCCCACCAGGTCGGGCAACTCGTTGACGGGAGGCATGGCGGGTCGTCCTGTGTCCGGGAAGGCAAGCGTACCGTCCCCGGACGGACGGGGTGCCGGCGGTATCCTCGCCGCACATGCTCGCTGGCACCGCCCGCCGCAACCTGTGGCCGCTCGTCCTCGGGCAGTCGGTTTCGTTGCTTGGCGACTACCTGGGGTTCTTCCTCGCCCTTCCGGTGTTCGTCCGCGACGCCAGCGGTAGCTCCGCCACCCAGCTCGGACTGCTGGGGACCTTCGAGACGGTTGCGGTGCTCGGGTTCGGCTTGATCGCCGGTCTGGTGATCGACCGCGGCCGGGTGCGCCGCACCATGGTCATCGCCGACCTGGCCCGGGCCGCCGCGTTCGCACTGCTCGCCGTGGCGGTCGCACTCGACTTGGGTGCCGTATGGATGGCGTTCGCCGTCGCCTTCCTGGTGGGAGCCTTGGGCACCCTCTTCGACACCGGCCTCGAGGGGGTGATGCCCGCGGTGCTGACGGACGATCTTCTGGTCACCGCCAACAGCCGGCTCCAGGTCGGCCGCAACCTCGCCCAGACCGGTGGCTTCGTCCTCGGTGGCGTCCTGCTGGCGACCACCGGAGGCATCGCGGCGGCTCTCGCCGTCGACGCCGCCACCTATCTGGTGTCGGCGGTCGCCATCCTGCTGCTGCGGGAGGTCCGCCCCCGTCCGGTGGCGCCCCGCGAGCCGGTCCTGAGCTCGCTGACAGAGGGTCTGCGCACGCTGTGGCGGCTGCTCCCGGTGCGGTGGGCTACGGCCGCGGCCACCCTGGTGAACCTGGCTTTCGCCCCGCTCGCCGCGGTGATTCCGATCTACGTCCCCGAGGAGCTCGGGATCGAAGGCACTGCCGGCCTGGGTCTCTTCTTCGCCGGCTTTGCCATCATCGGCGCCGCCGGGGTGGTCCTGGGTTCCCGGGTGATCCGCTTCATCGGGCTGGGGCGGACCATCGTGCTCGGCACGGTGCTGCTCGGAGCCGGGGCCGCCGGCGTCGGGTTCGCCAACGGGTGGGTGGGCATCGTGCCATTCGGGATCGCCGCCGCCGGCGTCTCACTCAGCCAGGTGGGTTTCGTGACGATGCGGCAGCGTCTCACCCCGCCCGACCGCCTCGGCAGGGTGATCGCCGCCTCCCGTACGATCGCCTGGGGTGGTATTCCTGTGGGGCTCATGGTGGGCACGCCACTGGCGGATCGGATCGGGTTGCGCGCCCTGTTCGGCGCCGGCGGCCTTCTCATCGTCGGGGTGACCGCGGTGCTCCTGGTGAGCCCCCTATGGGCCAGGACCGAGGCCGACTAGAGCTCGTCGAGGGCAGCCAGGACCCGGTCGACCTCGTCTGCGGTGTTGTAGTGGACGAACCCCACGCGCACCAGCCCATCGGGCGCCTTGCCCAGCCGGTCCATCACTCCCACGGCGTAGTAGTCGCCGTCCCAGACGTACAGGCCGCGCTCCCCGAGTCGCTCGGCCACCACCCGGGGGTGAACCCCCTCGACCTCGAGGGCGAACGTGGCCACCCGGTCCTCGAGGCGACCGGGGTCGGTGATCCCGAAGAGGCGGACCCGCGGCATCTCCCCGACCCCGGTGAGGAAGCGCTCGGCTAGGGCCGTCTCGTGGGTGCGGATCGCCCCGAAGGCGGTCTCGAGGCGACTGCGCCGGTCGGCACCCTCCCCGAGCGAGGCCAGGTAGTCGATGGCGGCAGCGACCCCGGCGAGGGCTTCGAAGGACTGGGTTCCGGTCTCCCAGCGATCGGGGCCGTGGTCGTGAGCGGGCACCAGCTTGTAGGGATCCTCGCTCTCGAGGAGATCCCGGCGTCCCACCAGCATCCCGATGTGAGGCCCAAAGAACTTGTAGGCGCTGGCGGCGATGAGGTCGGCGCCAAGGCCACGCAGTGACAGCAGGCGATGCGCCGAGTGGTGAACCGCGTCCACGTAGACGAGCGCCCCCACTTCATGGGCGGCCGCGACCAGATCTGCCAGCGGTGTGACGGTGCCGAGCGCATTCGATGCCGCGGTCACCGCCACCAGCCGGGTGCGGGGGCCGAGGGCGGCGTGGAACCCGGCGACGTCGAGAGTGCCGTCGGCGGCGTCGAATTCGACCGTGCGAACCCGCACCCCCCGATCGGCGGCCGCCAGGCGCCACGGGGTGACGTTGGCGTCGTGGTCGAGCCGCGTCACCACGATCTCGTCGCCGGGCACCCAGCGTCGGGCCAAGGCTCGCGACACTGCAAACGTGAGCGTGGTCATGTTGGGCCCGAAGACGACCTCGTCGGGCGTCGCATCGAAGAGGTCCGCGACGGCGCTCCGCGCTGCGGCCACGATCGCCTCCGAGTGGCCGCTCGCCTCGAAGGCCCCGCCCAGGTTCCCGATCCCCGCCTCGAGGGCACCGGAGATGGCGGCGATGACCGAGTCGGAGACCTGGGTCCCACCCGGCCCATCCAGGAACGCCCCGGCACCGGGGCGCATCAGGGCCGGGAATCGGGAGCGCACCGCGGCAACATCGAGTGGCTTGGCGCTCATGGCGCCAGGCTACCGATGCTGCTCACCAGAACCCGCCGCTCTGCAGCCGCTGCATCACGAGCAAGGCGATGGCGGCGTGCCCCACCTCGTTGGGATGCAGGGTGCCGCTCGTGGCGAAGCGCGCTTCGGGGCCCTGGAGCACGACCGATTGGGCGGCGTTGCGGTACCAGGTGACGTCGGCCGATCCCAGCGCCGGCGGCCAGGGATTGGCACCGGGATTGCGGTACCAGCCGTCGGGGTGGTCCAGGGTGCTGGCGGCGAACCCCGGGATCGCCGCGAAGTCCGCCGGGTACCCGTAGTCCGGCCACGGGGCGCAGTACCCATGGCCCGCGGCGAAGCTCGAAGCGATGCCGCCCACGAACCACCACCCCTGCTCCTGGGCGGCCGCCTCGATTGCGGAATTGAGCGGGACCAGGACGTCGGAGACGCCGCGCCGGCCCTCGTCACCGCTGATCTCATGGAAGCGCAGCGGTGGGGTCACGTCGCCCACGATCTCCCGGCAGCGTTCGCCGTCGTTGCCCGCCCCGGTGGGGTCGGGATACCCGACCAGCACCACCTGGCCGATCTCGAAGCGGCGCAGCCCCAGGTCGAGCCGTTCGAAGGCCGCACTCAGACCGTCGAGCCCGGGAAGGTGGGCGCCGGAGGCGCGCCGGGTGGGCTCGCACGACCAGTCGAAGGGGAGCCGGAACGAGACGCTGGTGTCGCGGGTCCAGTCCCCATCGGCGGCCGACGCCAGCGCCTGATCGACGAGCAGGTGGTAGCAGATCGGATCGAACAGCGGATCCGCCTCGACCAGGGCGCGCACCAATCGGGCGAATCCGATCGAGTTGCCGCCCTCTTGCACCAGCAGGAGGTCGATCCTGCGATCGCCGACCAGCGCCGCCAGTTGATCGAGCTGCGACGCCCCCTGATCGCCCTGCGGGCTGAGGATCCCCCAGTCGATGCGGGCGGAGGTCGTCGCCACCGACACGAACGTCACTGACGAGCGGTGATCGTTCGCCTCGAGGACGAGGGCAGTGCGTGCCGGCCACGCCACGGTCGAGCGGTGCGCCGCGGCATGGGCGATCGTCGCGGCATCGTCGCCACCATCACCCCAGAGTGGTGTGGCGGAGCCTGGCCCCCGGCGCATCTCGGGATTGCCCTCCCCCGAGGCGTAGGAGTCGCCGATCGCCACCACCAGGAGATCCTCGACGGTGATGGCGCCCCCTCCCCGGATCCTGACGGCAGTGAAGAGGAGCGGCACCTCCCCCACCACCGCGACCGAGTAGTCCCCTTCGGGAAGCGCGACCTCGAGGCTCGGAGCCGCACTCTCTGCGACGATCGGCTGCGGCAGCGTTGCGGCCGTGATCGTCCAGGTGTAGGCAGCGATCGCCGCGGTCGCCGGCCCGACGGCCTCGAGGTGGACGGCGAAACTGGGCAAGGGACAGGGGGCGCAGCCCGAGGCGCGATTGTGAACGTAGGCCGTGGTGTTGGGGAAGTCGATGCGGCCATTGCCGTCGGCGTCGGCGCCAAACCGGTCCGGCATCGACCACTCCACCCCGAGCGCGGCAGGTCCCGGCTGGGGAGTCACTGGCGCAGCCAGGGCGGGCGGCAGGCCGACCACGGCCAGAAGGACTGCAAGCGCGATTCGGGTCACACCGGAAGTATGGCTGCGTCGCTGCGGGTAACGGCGCCGCAGTTCATCCGCCCCCGAAGAGCCATCCCACCTCGGCGCCACCGCCGTCGCGGTTGCGGGCGAAGGCCTTCCAGCCGTGATCCTCGGCGACGGCGGCAACGATCGCCAGGCCCAGTCCCGACCCCGGCATGGCTCGTGCCGCGGTCGACCGGTAGAAGCGCTGGAACACGAACGGGAGGTCGTCGGAGGCGAATCCCGGCCCGCGATCCCCCACGACGAGGGAGGCATCGTCCAGCCGCACCGTGATCTCCCCGTCGGGTGGGCTCCACTTCACCGCGTTGTCCAACAGGTTCGTCACCGCGCGGCCGACGGCATTGGGGCGCGCCGGCAGCATCATCGGGGTCAGGCTCGTCGCGAAGGTCTGGCTGCCGCGCCGCGAGGCTCGCCCCACGGCCGCGGTCACCACCCCGGCCAGATCGAGGTCGACGAGCGCTTCCTCGGCACGGCCCACCGTCGCCAGGTCGACCAATTCGCCGACCAACGCCCCGAACTCGATCACCTCCGTCTTCAGGTCTGCCAGGACTTCGTCGCGCTCGGCGGCGGGCACCATCCCCGCGGCCAGCATTTCGATGTTGGTGCGGAGGCTCGTCAGTGGAGTGCGCAGCTCATGGCTGGCGTCGGCGATCAGCCGCTGCTGGGCGAGCCGCGAAGTCTCCAGGCGGGCCAGCATCTCGTTGAATGCCCCGGCGAGTCGCCCGATCTCGTCGCCCCGCCCCACCGGAATCACCGCGTCCAGCGAACCGGTGAGCGCCACGTGCTCGGCGGCGCCGGTCAGCTCGCGCACCGGCTTGACCGCCCTGCCGGCCAGGAGCCATCCGGCCACGCCCGCCAGCAGCGCTCCGGCGATTCCGATCAGCAGCAGCCGGTTGCGCAGGCCGGCGAGGATGGCATTGGTCTCGGTGAGGTCGCGCGCCACCTGAAGCGCCGAGGACGGGCCGAGGCGCCGGGTCAGCAGCCGGAAGTCGACGCCGTCGATGGTCACGGTCCGGACGAAACCATCGAGGGTGCCGCGGGCGACGGCGATGTCGTCGTCCGACACGGGCAGCACGACGTCTTCGGACGCCAGCACCTCGACGCGCCCGGTGACGAACACGATCTGTGCCGCCACATCGTCGGCAACGATGGTTCCGGGAGATCGCGCCGGTCCGCGACCCATGCCCTGGCCGCTGCCCGGGACATGGGTGATCTCGTCGGGATCCTCGATCAACGGCGTCAGCGGGGCCCGGGCGAGGAGGAAGCGGTCGATCTCCGCGATCGTCTCGTGGCGCGTCGAGCCGTACGCCGCGAGCGCCACCCCACCGACGGCGAGCCCCACCGCGATCGCCACGAACATCGCGACCCGGGCCCGCAGCGTCATGGCTGGCGCACCACGTATCCCACTCCGCGCACCGTGTGGATCAGCCGGTCCTCACCCTCCGCCTCGGTCTTGCGGCGCAGGTACCCGACGTAGACGTCCAGAGAGTTGGACGACGTCTCGAAGTCGATCCCCCAGATGCGCTCGTAGATCGTGTCGCGGGTGAGCACGATCCGGGCGTTGAACATGAGCAGTTCGAGAAGATCGAACTCCGTCTTGGTCAGATCGATCGATCGGTTGCCGCGGCGGACGGTACGAGCCGCCGGGTCGAGCACCAGATCCGCCACGTGCAGGGTGCGGGCGTCGCCCTCTGGTGCGGTGCGCCGCAACAGAGCCCGGACTCGCGCCAGAAGCTCTTCGAGGGCGAAGGGCTTCACCAGATAGTCGTCGGCGCCGGCGTCGAGCCCGGCGACTCGATCGTCGAGCTCGTGGCGGGCGGTGAGCATCAGGATCGGAGTCCGGTCCCCGGCGGCGCGCAGGCGGCGGCACACGGTCAGCCCGTCGACTCCGGGCATCATCACGTCCAGCACGACCGCATCGGGGACCTTCTCGGCGATCGCCAGGAGCCCCTTCATCCCGTCGGCGGCGGTGGACACCTCATACCCTTCGAAGCTGAGGGCGCGTTCCACCGAGCGGCGCACCGCCGCATCGTCTTCGACGACGAGGACCCTGGCCATGACTCCGAGGGTAACGCCGGCGTCTGAAGGATCCATGACGCGGGGATGAGAGCAGGGTGAGCGACCCCGGTTTACGCTCGCCCGATGTTCCGCCGCCTGATCGCCCGTCTCGGGCATCGCCGCTGGTTCTCGGCCGTCGGGTCGCGAGTGCTCCCCCGGTTGGATCGGGCGGTCTACCGGGCCTCGGGGCACCGCTGGATGGTGGCCACGATCGCCTTCCCCACCCTGCTGCTGCACCATGGCGGTGCGAAGCCCGTGCCGCTGTTGTTCGCTCGGGACGGCGCGGGCTACCTCGTGGCGGCCACCAACTGGGGGCGGCCGCAGCACCCGGCCTGGTCGACACGGCTCTTGTCGGGTGCCACCGCCAGCATCGAGATCCGGGGGCGCTCGACCCGGGTGCTGGCCCGGCGCCTCTCTCCCCGCGAGGTGGCGGCGGCGTGGCCCCGGCTGGTGGAGGTGTGGCCCGCCTTCGACACCTACCGCCGCCGCACCCACCGCGACATCCGGGTCTTCCATCTCCGCCCTGCCGAGGAGGGGTTGGCGCCGTGAGACAATGCGTGCGCTACTCGAGGAGCGCCGCATGACCAGCCCCAACCCGGTTCCATACGTAGAGCACATCGGAGTGACCCGCCAGTACTGGCGGGACATCATCCTGGGAGTCAACGACGGTCTCGTGTCGATGCTGCTGCTCGTCGCCGGCGTCGTGGGGGGCGGTCTCGACGCCGACCAGGTGCTTCTCACCGGTGTCGCCGGGGCCATCGCCGGCGCCGTCTCGATGGCCGCCGGCGAGTACCTGGCGACCAAGTCGCAGGACCAGGTGCTTCTGGCCGAACTGGACCTGGAACGCACCCACATCGCCCACTACCGGGACATGGAGGTCGACCAGATCCGGGAGATGCTGACCGAGATGGGAGTCGCCCCTCAGGACCTCGACGTGGTCACCACCGCGCTCAGCCGCGACGACGAGACGCTGCTCAACGCGATGAAGGCTCTCGAGTTCGGCGTCGTGGACACCGAGCGCCGCTCGCCGATCACGGCGATGGTGGTGTCCGGCCTGCTCTTCCTGGGAGGCTCGCTCTCGTCGGTCCTCCCTTTCTTGTTCGTCAAGGAGACCGGAGTCGGACTGGCCTGGTCGGCCGGCTTCACCGCCATTGGGCTCTACGCCGTGGGCGTGGTCAAGGGGACCGTCACCCGGTCCAACCGAGCCCTATCCGGCCTGGAGAACCTGCTGATCGCAGGCCTTGGTGGAGTCTTGGCATGGTGGGTGGGCAGGCTGGTCGGGATGGGACTCTCCTGAGCGCGGCGGTCGAACAGCACTAGCCGCCGCCGCGGTGGAGTGGTACCCCAAGGGTGTGACACGCCCCATGCCTTCTTCCCAGGGCCGGGTCCTGGTCGGTCCCTTTCTCACCGAGAGGGAGTTCGAGCGGCGGGTCCGCGCTCCCCGCGGCTCCATCCGGAGCCACGACTTCCTGCTCAGGATCGACGGGCTGCTCTCGCTCGAGCCGGTGTATCCCGCCTTCCAGCTCGACGGCGACGTGGTCCGGGCCGACATGGCCTGGCTGGTCACCCTTCTCAAGAAGACCCTCACCGACCTCGAGGCGTGCGACTGGCTCTTCCGCCATAGCGACGCCCTGGCAGGCCTCACCCCCATCGAGTGGATGAACCGCGGCCTGAGCCTCGAGGACGCCGCCCGCGCCATCTCCCATTGACAGGAGCCTCGGCGGCGTGTGGCACACTCGGCGGAGCATGGGATGGGAGCGACCGCCATGACGGGCCCGGTGGGGCGTCTCGAGGGCGTGAGCAACTTCCGCGACCTCGGCGGTGGCCTCACCGCTGACGGCCGTCGGGTCGCGCCCAGCCGGCTGTTCCGATCCGGATCCCTCCACCGCATGACTGACCGCGACCGCGCCACCCTGGAGGCCTGCGGCATCACGACGGTGATCGACCTCCGCAGCCCCGCTGAGCGCCGGCTCCAGCCGTATGTGTGGGAGGCGACCACGGCGGTGCTGGCGTCCCTTGCCGACGATCGGGTCGTCGCCGACATGATGCAACGCTTCGAGGCGGGAACGATCACCTCGGCAGAGCTCGAGGACTGGTGGAGCCTCACCAGGGTGTTTCAGGCGCCCGAGGAACAGGTGGCGTCGCTCCGGACGATCTTCTCCACCCTGATCGCCCTGCCGGCGGACGAAGCCGTGCTGATCCACTGCCGCGGCGGGAAGGATCGCACGGGAATGGTGGCGGCCTTCGTCCTCGACTCCCTGGGCGTGCGCCGCGAGGACGTCATGGCAGACTTCCTGCTCACCAACGATGCGGCTCGCACCGAGCCGACCGATGGCGAGATTGCGGCCTTCTTCGAGCGCTTCCCCGCGTTCACCCCGCAAGCCGTCGCCGCCATGCAGGGAGTGCGGGCGGAGTGGCTGGACACGTGGTTTGCCGGGATCGCCGAGCGGTACGGTTCGGCGCGCCTCTACCTCGCCGACCACCTCGGCATCGGCGAGGCAGAGGTGCGGCAGTTGCGTGCCAACTATCTGCGTCCGCTCTAGAGCGGCTCACACATCGTTGCGGATGAGGTCCTCCGGAGACTCGCGGCGCACCACCACCCTGGCGTCGCCGCTGCGGGCGAACACCACCGCGGGGCGCGGCATCTTGTTGTAGTTGGATCCCATCGAGTGTCCGTAGGCACCCGTCACCGGTGTCGCCACGATGTCGCCCACGGCGAGGTCGGCGGGCACGAACCCGTCGCGGATCAGGACATCGCCCGACTCGCAGTGTTTGCCGACCAGCCGGATCGGCCTGGTGCGGTCGGCGGTGACGGCTCGCGGCAGGAAGGCCTCATAGCCGCTGCCGTAGAGCACGGGACGCGGGTTGTCGCTCATGCCTCCATCGACCGCGACGTAGGTGCGGATCCCCGGAATCTCCTTGATGCTCCCCACCTCGTAGAGGGTCACCGCCGCCGCAGCGACGATGGCCCGGCCCGGTTCGGCCCACAGCGCCGAGCCCAGGCCGATCGAGCGCGCCGCCTCTCTGACCGTTGCGGCCCACTCTGCGATGCCCGGGGCGGTCTCGCCGGCGACGTAGGCGACCCCCAGGCCGCCCCCGATGGCGAGTTCCCCGAGGCCGAACGGCGCCGCAAAGCCGGCCACGGTCCGCAGGGCCTCGGCGTACGACTCGACCCGGTACACCTGGGATCCGATGTGGCAATGGATTCCGCGCAGATCGAAGGCCGGGGAGGCCCGGACCCGCTCCACGGCGCGGGCCGCATCGCCGTTGGCGACCGTGAACCCGAACTTCGAATCGTCCTGCCCGGTGGCGAGGTACTCATGGGTGTGGGCCTCGACCCCGGGGGCAACCCGAAGAAAGACGGCCGGTACCGGATGCCCCTCCCCGACCAGCTCCTCGATCCGATCCAACTCGGCGAAGCCATCGACGACGAGACGGCCGACACGGGAGTCGAGTGCCATCTCGAGTTCCCGCCGCGACTTGTTGTTGCCGTGGAACACCAACCGCTGCGCGGGTACTCCCGCCTGCAGCGCCACGAAGGCCTCGCCCTCGGTGGCCACGTCGATCCGCATGCCCTCCTCGTGGGCCAGCCGAGCCATGGCGAGGCAGAGGAAAGCCTTCGAGGCGTAGACCGCCCCGTCGCCAAACGCCGCCACCGCCTGGTGGCAGCGCTCCCGCAGGTGGTCTTCGTCGTAGACGAAGAGGGGCGTCCCGAACTCCCGGGCGAGATCGATGGTGTCGCACCCGGCGATTCGAAGCCGGCCGTCATCACCGACGGTGGAGTTATCGGGCAGGAGCTGCCACGGCAGTGCGGTCACCGCGGCGATGCTAACGAGCGGCCCCTCCGGCCGATGC
>DNGH01000052.1 GCA_003486285.1 Actinomycetota bacterium | reverse complement strand
GCAGGTCGCGTCCCGAAGGGCGCCGGCGCCGGGCCAGGGCAAACCCATAGGCCGGCACCACCGCGGCGATGGTGACGGCCGCGAGCCAGAGGGCCGCACCGGCGACGAGAGCGGAAACCTCGCGCAGCAGCAGGGTCATCCGTTGCCCCGCGCCGCCTTCATCGCCCGCTTCTGCTCCCGCAGCACCGCCACCTTGTCGAACCCATCGACATCGGCGATGGAGGGCCAGTCGGCGGCCGTCTTCTCCCAACCCCGCGGTCCAGCCTCCAGGCGCTTGCCGACCACCCCCACGAAGATGCGCGCCTTGGCCTTGCCGAACCCGGGGAGGGCCTCGAGGCGCCGCAGCAGGTCGGCCCCATCGGCCGCCTCGGTCCACAATCGCGCCGCGTCCCCGCCGTACTCGGCGACGAGGACGGCGCAGAGCTCTCGAGCGCGCCGCCCCATCGACCCCGGGAAACGGTGCAGGGCCGGCGGACCCTTGAACACGCTCTCGAGGGTGGCGTCGTCGAGAGCGGCGACGGTGGCGGCGTCGAGACGACCGCCGAGGCGTTCCTGGAGCTGATATGGAGACAGGAAGGCGCGCTCCATGGGGAACTGCTGGTCGAGGAGCATGCCGATCAGCAGCGCGGTCGGGTTGGTGGCGAGGAGTCGGTTCGCCTCCGGGTTGTCGGTGAAGGGGAGGGTGTCGGGAGCCACGAGGCGCCACGCTAGTGGGCGACGCTCCCAAGGAGATGCAGCAACGGCGTCGCTACCCAGCGCGCCAGGTAGCCTGCGACCGCCGCAACCCGGGAGACGACCGTGGAGGAGATGCGCAGCCTCGAGGACCTGTTGGAGCTTCAGTCCCTCGACTCCGCCATCGACCGGCTGCTGGACCGCCGCAGCCACCTTCCCGCATTGGCCAAGTTCCGTGACGTCCACCGGCGCCTGGAGAAGCTGAATGCCGACATCGCCGCGACCGAAGCCACCAAGCGGGAGCTCGATCTCGCCGAGGGCAAGGAGGAAGGCGAGATGAAACTCGACGAGGACAAGGTCCGGCGTGAGGAGCAGCGTCTCTTCGCCGGCGTCGGGCTCACCGCCAAGGACCTGGGCCACCTCCGCGACGAGGTGGCGATGCTACGACAACGCATCTCCAAGCGCGAGGACGAGGCCCTGGCGCTGATCGAGCAACAACAGGCTGCTGCCGCGAGCCTGGACGGTCTCGGCGCCGAGCGGGTCACGGTTCAGGCCGAGAAGGCGGGGCTCGAGGCCGAGATCGCCGCCGAATGGAAGCACATGGACGACGAGATCGCCCGACTCGAGGCGCGCAAGCGTGACACGGTGCCTTCCATCGATCCGGAGCTTCTCGCCCTCTACGAGGAGATCCGTCCGATCAAGGAGGGAGTGGCGGCGGCCGCCCTCACCGACGGGACCTGCGGGGGGTGCCATCTCAAGCTGTCGGCCGCGGAGCAGATCCAGGTGAACCGGTCGCATCCGCCCCGTTGCCTCCACTGTCGGCGGATCCTGGTGACCCGGTGACCCACGTGTTGTATTGCGACGGAGCCTCGCGGGGGAACCCCGGTCCCGCCTCCTATGGCTTCGTCCTCCTCGACGGGGCGGGCCGGGTGGTGACCGAACGCGGCGAGGCGCTCGGGGAGACGACGAACAACGTCGCCGAGTACCGCGGGCTGGTGGCCGGCCTCGAGGCGGCGCTGGCGGCCGGAGTCGGCGAACTCGAGGTGCGCCTCGACAGCCTGCTCCTGGTGCGCCAGGTGCTGGGGGAGTACCGGGTCAAGGCTCCCGGGCTCAAGCCGTGGCATCGCCGCGCCGTGAGCCTTCTCGCCCAAGTCGGGAGTGCCCGGGTCAAGCACATCCCGCGCGAGCAGAACTCCCATGCCGATGCCCTGGCCAATGCCGCTCTCGATGGGAGGGCGCGGTGATCTTCTGGCATCTCGGGCTCACCGTTCTCATCGTGCGCTACGTGTTCCGCGATCCGAAGATGGACCTGCGCTGGATCCTGGTGGGATCGTTGCTTCCGGACGTGATCGACAAGCCGGTCGGCTCGATCTTCTTCCACGACACCTTCGGGAGCCACCGTCTCGTGGCCCATGCGGTGGTGTTTCCCATCGTCCTGCTCGCCATCGTCATGGTCTCGACACGGCGCGACACGGCGCGGCGGCGGGGTGCGATCGCCGTCGTCATCGGGTGCTTCATCCACCTGCTGCTCGACGGGGTGTGGACCAGCCCGGAGACCTTCCTGTGGCCGTTCTTCGGGTTCGAGTTCCCCCGGGTGGCGGGGTCGGAGTTCGGGACCCTGGTGCGAAGCATGCTCGCGTCGCCGATGGTGTGGCTGGGGGAGGGGGTCGGCGCGGCCTACCTGCTCTACCTGTGGCGTCGCCACCTCACCGCTCCGGGCGATCTCAGACGGTTTGCCGGCGACGGCCGGGTGGCCCTGCGTCGCGTCTGACCGCCGCGCTACGACTGATCGGCGTGGGAGCGGCGGCGGGTCTTGCCCAGCATCCGCAGGGCAGAGAGCATCAGGAACACGGCGAACATCCGCTTGAGGAGCGGGGCATCGAGCGCCAGCGCGGTGCGAGCCCCCAACACTCCTCCCAGGATGCCTCCCGCCCCGAGAAGGATGGCAGTCCGCCAGTCGACGCGTCCAGCCTTCGAGTGGACATAAGCCGCCATCAGTGCAGTAGGGAGGATGACGGCCAGTGACGTTCCCTGCGCCTCATGTTGTGCGAAGGAGAACAAGGTGGCGAGGGCAGGAACGTAGATGATGCCGCCTCCCACTCCCAGCATCGCCCCAAGGGTGCCGGCGCCGAGACCGACCAGGATCAGTGCAGCGACCGTCATGCCGACATCCATAGATCCACGGCGGCGACAAACGCGATGGCGACGAAACCCCGGGCCAGCCACACCGGGGAGATCTTCACGATGTGACGGGCGCCGAGCGCCGCGCCGACCATCGAACCAATGAGGAGGAAGCCCGTCGTGTCCCAGGCCACCTCTCCGTCGAGGACGAAGGGGATGCTCGCGGAGGTGGCCGACGCCACGATGGCGGCCAGCGAGGTGGCGTGAGCCCGGTGCTGCTCGAAGCCCAGGAGCAGGACCAACCCCGGAACCAGGATGATGCCGCCGCCCACTCCTAACAATCCGCCCATGAATCCCGCGACGAGGCCCAGGGCGGTCCCGCCGACGATGCGTTTCATCGGAGCATCGTAGGAAGGGCTGATAGGGTGCCCGCCGTGGAACTGTCCCTCAGCCCCACGAGTCCGGGGCTCGATGCTCCAACTCTGGTCGAACTGTGCGTGGTTGCCGAGTCGCTCGGCTATCGCTCGGCGTGGGCGGCCGAGGTGGCAGGTCCGGGGGCCTTTGCCCTGCTCGGTGCGGTGGCGGATCGCACCACGAGCCTCGACCTCGGCGTCGCCGTGGTGGCCGCCACCACGCGTTCCCCGGCGATGCTCGGCATGGAGGCGGCGACGGTGTCCCAGCTGCTTGGGGGCAGGACCTTCTGGCTGGGGATCGGCTCCTCGTCGCGCTTCATCCTCGACTCGTGGCACGGCGCTCCCTTCGACCCGGCGCTGGGCCGGGTGCGGGAGGCGGTGGCAGCGACCCAGGCCCTCCTCGGTGGGGCCCGTGAGTTCCACGGTGAGCACGTTCGGGTGAGCCGGTTTGCGCTGACGAGTGTTCCCGCCGGCCCGGTGCGGGTCGCGGTGGGCGCCCTCGGCCCGGGGATGCTGGCGGTCGCCGGCGCCGTCGGGGACGGGGTATGTCTCAACCTGATGCCCCCGGGGTTGGTGCCGCGCCAGCGCGCCGCGGTGCTGGCCGGTGCGGCCGCCGCGGGCCGGGTGCTCCCCGACCACTTCCGGATCATGGCGCGCCTGCACGCGGTGCCGACCGACGATCTCTCCGCGGGGCGGGAGATGGTCCGCAGCGGCTTCGGCCCCTACTTCGGTCAGCCCGTCTACAACCGCTTCCTCGCCTGGATGGGATACCCCGAAGAGGCGGCCGCCATCGCCGCGGCGTTCGCCGCCGGCGATCGCGACGGGGTGGACAAGGCGATGCACGATGGCATCGTCGACGCTGTCGCCCTCGTCGGCCGGATCGGGCGCATCCGGGAGCGCCTCGACGAGTACGCCGCCGCCGGCCTCGACATCGCCGCCCTCAACGTGATCGCACCTTCGGCGGGAGAGGTGGCGGACACCCTGAAGGCTCTGCGGCCGTTGTAGTCGTCAGTCATCAGTCGTCAGTCTTCAGCCAGCGTCCGGACTGGTGACTGGTGACTGGAGACTGGTGACTGAGAGGGCCCGTAAAGCCGGCAGCACCTCCGCCGCGATCATCCGGATCGTCGCCTCCTGGTCGAGCGAGGTCACCTGGAAGGTGACGATGTCGGCGCCGACCTCCTCCACGAGCGCGCGATAGGCGGCGATCATGGCGGCGGCATCGGGGACGATGGCGTATCGGCCGAGCACCTCGGCGCGGGGCATGGCGTCGGCCTTCTCCCGCAGGTCCTGGGGGTCGACCGCCTCGAGGCGGCCCGGGGCCCGCAGTCCGCGCCACGAGGTCAGCGCCTTCCAGGCGTCGTCCTCGGATCCGGCGTGGATCGCCCAGCGGGTCGCCAGGACCCGTGGGGCCGGACGGCCCAGGTCTGCGGCGGCCTGGCGTGCCGGATCGATCACATCGGCAAGGGTGTCCGCCGGGACCTTGATGCTGGTGATGATCCCGTCGGCGAACTCGGCGGCGAGGGCCGCCGACTTGGGCCCGCCGGAGGCCATCCAGATCGGCACCCGGCCGAGCGGGGGGCTGTACAACCTGGCCCGGTCGGTGCGGTAGTACTCGCCGGCAAAGGTCAGCTTCTCGCCATCCAGGAGCCGCCGCATGATCTGCAGCGCCTCGCGCATCCGGCCCGCCCGCTCGGCGTAGCCGGGGAAGTGATAGCCCAGCGGGCCTTCGTTGATGTTCTCGCCGGTTCCCACTCCCAGGTCGAAGCGGCCGTTCGACAGGCGGTCGAGCGTGGCGGCCGCCTGGGCGACCACGCCGGGGTGGTAGCGGAACAGGGGGGTGGTGACCCCGGTGGTGATGCGGACCCGGGAGGTCGCCTGGGCCATGGCCCCGATGGTGGCAAAGGCGAACCCGGCCGCCGACTGGTCATCGACCCAGGGGTGGAAGTGCTCGGAGACCAGCAGGCCGTCGAAGCCGGCTTGTTCGGCGACCACGGCATGGCGCACCAATGTCTCGGGCTGCCATTGCTCGTGCCCGCAGAAGTAATAGAAGTCGGTCACGCCCCACTCCTCGCTTTCGGACCGAGGACATATTCGCGTAGTGTTGCGCCCAACCCCGCATGGGGTGGACGGCACTGGGGTGGCCGTCCGATGCGGGGACGGGAAGACAGAGAGGAGTCCCTGCATGGCCAATTGGCAGAGGTACGCCGCCGAGGCGTACGGAACGTTTGTGCTGGTGCTGTTCGGCACCGGGGCGGTCCTGGCTAGTGGCGGCGACTACGTGGCGATCTCCTTGGCATTCGGCCTGGCGCTCGTGGTCGGCCTGTTCACCGTCGGCCGGGTCTCGGGCGGGCATTTCAACCCGGCAGTGTCGCTCGGGGCGTTCCTCGACAAGAGGATCTCCTTGAACGACATGCTGTTCTACTGGGTATCCCAGGTCGTGGGTGCGGTGATCGCCAGCTTTGCCCTCGTCTACCTGGCCAGCAAGGACGCCGTCGCCCTGACCACCAATGCCCTGGGCGGCCTCGAGGCCTTCAAGGGACTCGTGGGCGAGGCGATTCTGACTGCGATCTTCGTGATGGTGATCCTGGTGGCCTCGAAGCTGCCTTCGTACACGAAGTTCATCGCGATCGGCTTCGCCCTGACCGCAGTGCACCTTGCCGGCATCGGCTTCACCAGCTCCGGGGTCAACCCGGCTCGCTCGCTCGCTCCGGCCATCGCCTCCGGCGAGTTCGGCGACATCTGGGTGTTCCTGCTCGGCCCCGCGATCGGCGCCATCCTCGGATGGGTTCTCTACAAGTTCATCGTGACCGGTGACACCGATCTCACCGACGACGTCAAGGCGATGATGTAGCCCGGTTCCGTAAGCGATGACGGTGGGGCGCCCTTCGGGGCGCCCCACTCGCGTACCGGGTCACCGTCGCGTCGTGAAGCGGCTGAGCCCCCTCCTCCTCGTCGTCCTGATCGCCGGTTGCGGTCCGGGTGGTTGCCGACTTCCTCGAGTCGCTGCGGCCTAGTTGAAGTTGCGCAGCGCCAGCACGATGGCCGTCATCAGCAGCACGAACAGCAGCACCGGGATCCAGAGAATGTGGACCCAGCGGGCGGTGCCCCGGCGGGAGCGCGCCCAGCGCACCAGGGCGATGCCTCCGAGGACGCCGCTGACGGCGAACGGCCAGAACGCCGGGGTGCCGTCGTCACCGATCCGGTCCGCAAAGATCCAGGCGAACCATCCGATGGAGAACCCGGCGGCAGCGCCGAGCAGCAGGTCGTAGACGAAGGACAGCACGGAGTGGCGGGGTGCAGGAGTGGTCATGGGGGTGCGACGCTAGCCGGAGGGGCGGCGGCTCGCATCGCCTCCGCGCCGTGCGGGGAGGGCGCCGAGCACCACCGCTCCGAGCAGGGCGGCGCCGGGGATGATCCAGTGGATGACCCCGTCGGTGTCGGTGAGCCCGTACATGGCCACCGCCCCCGCCGAGCCGGCGGCGAGGAGGACGCCCGCCGCCACCGCGCCGCGGGTACGCGGCGGGGCGG
>DNGH01000206.1 GCA_003486285.1 Actinomycetota bacterium | reverse complement strand
TGGTGGGCTGGTACGAGCTGTAGGGGCCGGGGGCCGGGTGCCGGGGGCCGGAGAAGAAGCGGTCAGCGGTCAGCGGTCAGCCAGAATTGGAGGCTCACGGCTCACGGCTCACGGCTCACGGCTCACCGCACGGCCGCGGTCAGGGTCACGGCCGTCGTGATGCTGGTGACCGCAGCCGCGGCCACCAGGGTGGCGCCGGTGGTCACCACGTCGTCGATCAGGATCGCCCCCGGCGGCACCGCCGTGCGCCGGGAGAAGCGAGGCAGGCCGCGAGCCTGGCCGGAAGGTCCGGCCCGGCGATGCACCCACACCGGGGCCACCAGCGCTTCGACGACCGGCAGTCCGGTGACCCGTCCCAGGGATCGCGCCAGTTCGAGTGCCGGGTCGACCCCATAGCGCCACCGCCGCAACCACACTCGCGGCACCGGTACCAGGGACGTGGTGTCGTCGGGGATCAACGGCGCCAGGAGCCCCCCGAGCCTCCCCGGTGGGGCCGCCCGGTACTTGAGGCGATGCACCATGGCCCGGGCCGGGTCCTCGTGGACGAAGGCCGACCGGATCAGGACGCCGCGGATCCAGCGCACCGGCGCCGGACGCAGCCGTGCCGCACACCCGGAGCACACCGGGTGCGAACGGACCGCACCGCAACCCAGGCACCACATGGCGCGCAAGGTACCGACCGGCGGCGACACGGCGGCCGGTGCCTCCCCGCGCACTAGTGCGCGTCCGCCGGGAACAATGACTCAAGTCCGACCACCCGTCGCGCTGAGCCGCCACTCACCGTGGCGTAGAGTGGCCCCTCCACTGGGAGCGACAGAGGGAGCCGCCATGCCACCGGTCGACGTCCACGTGACCCGGGAACACCAGCGGCTGCGACGGCTGCGCAAGATCGCCTGGGTGCTCTTCCCGCTCACCGCGTGGATGTGGGTGCGCCTCCTCGACGGGAATCCGGTCTCCCCGGGCCTGCCGCAGCTCGGACCGGACGCGGTGATGTGGCTGCCCGGCGTGGCCATCGTGGTGCTCATCGGCGCGGCGCTGCTCATCCCGATGCTCGGCAACGGCCGCTCCCCCGAGGTGGTGTATCTCCCCGAGCAGATCGATGTGGGCTTCGACCAGGTGCGCGGTCTCGGACCGGTGCTGGGCGAGGTCAAGCACACCCTCCAGGTGTTCCTCAACCACCGCCACTTCCGCGACCAGATGGGTGGCTCACCGCGGCGCGGCATCCTCTTCGAAGGCCCTCCCGGCACCGGCAAGACCCACACCGCCAAGGCCCTCGCCAAGGAGGCGGGAGTTCCGTTCCTCTTCGTCTCGTCGACCGCCTTTCAGAGCATGTGGTACGGGGCCACCGCCCGCAAGATCCGGTCCTACTTCCGCCGCCTGCGCAAGGTCGCCCGCCAGGAAGGCGGTGCGATCGGGTTCATCGAGGAGTTCGATGCCATCGGGATGCGCCGCGGCGGGTTGACCCGGGCGGTGGGGTCCACCGCCGTCGACCGCTCCGCGGTGTCCGAGGGCGTGGGCGGGGTCGTCAACGAACTGCTCGTGCAGATGCAGAGCTTCGACGAACCGACCCGGCCGTTGCGCTTTGTCAACGCCCTGCGCCGCTCGGCCAACAAGCTCCTGCCCCCGCACCTGCACTTCAAGACCCGGAAGCCTGCGTTCGCCAATGTGTTGCTGATCGGGGCCACCAACCGCGCCGACTCACTCGACCCTGCGCTGCTCCGGCCGGGGCGATTCGATCGGGTGCTCCACTTCGGACTCCCCTCCCGGCACGAGCGCCGCGACCTGATCGACTTCTTCCTCGAGGGCAAGGCCCACGACGCCACGATGGACGAGGTGGCCCGCGACGACCTCGCCGCAACGACGATGGGCTACAGCCCGGCATCGCTAGAGCGCCTCTTCGACGAGGCACTGCTGTTCGCCATCAGGGACGGGCGCTCGGCCCTCCGGGTCGACGACCTGCGCCGCGCCCGCATGGACATCGAGATCGGCCTCGCCGAGCCCACCGAGTACACGCCGGCGGAGCGCGAATCGATCGCGGTGCACGAGTCGGGCCACGCCGTGGTCGCCCATCTCGTGGGCAAGGGCCGCAAGATGGAACTGCTGTCGATCGTCAAGCGCAAGGATGCCCTCGGATTGCTCGCCCACAGCGAGACCGAGGAGCGCTACACGCGCCGCCGCAGCGAGTCCTTGGCCCTCGTCCAGATCGCCCTCGGCGGCATGGTCGCCGAGGAGTTGTTCTTCGGAGAGTCGGGCACCGGGCCGGCCGGGGATCTGGCGGCGGCCACCGGGGTCGCCGTGGAGATGGTCGGCTCGCTCGGGCTCGGTGGGTCACTCGTGTCGTTTCGCACCGTCGACCCCGGCCTGGTGGGGGGCAATCTGGCGGCCCAGGTGCTGGGCGACGGTCGCGCCCGCGACGCCGTGGAGCGCCTCCTCGACGAGCAGAAGGTCGTGGTCACCGCACTGCTGCGTGACAACCGACATCTGGTGGCGGCCCTGTGCGATGCCCTGCTCACCCGCGAGGAACTGGTGACCCGGGAGATCGCGGAGGTGCTGGAAGCAGCCGAAGCGGCGCGGGGACCGCTGGTGGATATCACGCATTGAGGGTGCCGAGTGCCGGGTGACTGGAGACTGGGGACTGGAGACTGGGCTGGTGACTGGGGACTGGTGACTGGGGACCCGGCTGGAGACTGGTGACTGGAGACTGGAGACTTCTTAAGTCCCCATCTCCCAGCTGCCCAGGTAACGCGCCTGTTCGTCGGTGAGTTCGTCCAGGGCGCCTCCGAGGCGGGCCAGCGCGATCGCGGCCACGGTGTCGTCGAGGTGCTCCGGCAAGCGGTGCACGCCGGGCGCCAGCGACTTGCCTTCGCCCGCCAGCCATTCGGCGGCGAGGGCCTGATTGGCGAACGACATGTCCATGACCTCGGCAGGGTGGCCCTCGGCGGCGGCGAGATTCACCAGGCGGCCCTCACCGACGACGTGGATGCGGCGGCCGTCCGTCATCAGGTACTCGTCCAGTTCGTGTCGCAGCCGCCGCTTGCCGGTCGAACGAGCCTCTAGGGCGGGCAGGTCGATCTCGACGTCGAAGTGCCCGGCATTGGCCAGGATCGCCCCGTCCTTCATGACATCGAAGTGCTCGTCCCGGATCACGTGGATGTTCCCGGTGGTCGTGATGAACACCTCGCCCACGCGGGCCGCCTGGGCCATGCTCATCGCGGCGAAGCCCTCCATCGCCGCCTCGAGGGCACGCACCGGGTCTACCTCGACGACGACCACACGGGCACCGAGGCCATCGGCCCGCGCCGCCACCCCCGACCCGCAGTGCCCGTAGCCGATGACCACGACCGTCTTTCCGGCGAACAGGAGGTTGGTGGCGCGGAGGATCCCGTCGAGCGCCGACTGCCCGGTGCCGTGGTGGTTGTCGAACAGGTGCTTGGTGGCCGAGTCGTTCACCGCCACCACCGGAAAGCGCAAGACCCCATCTGCGGCCATGGCGCGCAAACGGATGACGCCGGTGGTGGTCTCCTCGGTGGAGCCGAAGGGACGATGCTCCGGGCGCTCCTTGAGCAGCGTCGTGACCAGGTCGGCGCCATCGTCCATGGTGATCTGCGGTTCGAGGTCGAGTACCTGGCGGATGTGCCGGTAGTAGGAATCGGCACCCTCGGCCCGTATCGCAAACACCGGAATCCCCGAGGCGACCAGGGCCGCGGCGACATCGTCCTGGGTCGACAGCGGATTCGACGCGCACAGCGCGACGTCGGCACCACCGGCCCGGAGGGTCGACATCAGGTTGGCGGTCTCGGCGGTGACGTGGAGGCACGCCCCGACCCGGATCCCGGCGAGGGGACGGTCCCGCTCGAAGCGCTCACGGATCGAGGCGAGCACCGGCATCCGGCTGCGAGCCCACTCCACCCGCAATTGGCCCTGGGGGGCGAGCGACGGATCGGCGATGTCGTAGTCCAAGGGTGGGGTCCTTTCTGGGGAATGCAGATTAGGTGTCAGGTTTCAGGTGTCAGGTCTCAGGTATCAGATCAGACACCAGATGAGAGATGACAGATACCCGAAACCGGGTACCGGGTATCAGGTGCCGGGTACCGGATGACAGACAACAGACAACACGCGACAAGGCGTGGGGCTGGGCTGATACCTGACACCTGACACCTACTCTCTCAACATTCCCTTCAGCTTCTCGATGACCTCCACCGGCACCGGATCGATGTCCGCGCGCTCGGCCAGGACCACCGACAGCAGGTCGCCGACCACCACCAGCGAGAAGAGCCGGGCGAGGGGCCCGGCGCCGATCGCTCCGACCCGGCCGGCGATGCGCACCCCCTCCATCAGTCGAGCCGTGAGGTCCGCCCGGATCCGAATTCGGGGATGGTCGTCGGGGTCCTCGAGAAACACCACTCCCACCGCATCGCGCGCCGCGGGGTTGGCGCCCCAGCCCACGATCTCGTTGTGGTCGAGTTCGGGGAAGAGCGACCACCACGCCGCTGCCTTGCCATTCTCATTGATCTGCGTCTTCCAGCGGCCGGCGGCGGCTGCCGTGATCGGCCCGGTGCCGTAGACGATCACGATGCGCCCGGCGAGTTCCGCCGCCAGCTCTTGCGCCAGCTCCTCGGCGGGTCCCTCGAGCAGGGAGGCGACCACCCCGGCCGCCTCCTCGAGGGCGGGAATGGTGTCGGTGACGACCCCGGCAGACTCGAGCAGGCGCAGGGTGGCGCCGACCAGATAGCCCGCCGCCGCCCGCGGCTGAGGTCCCGGGGGCACCGCCAGCACCGGCCAGCCCCGAGCCACGGCAAGTGTCATGAGTGCACCACCGGTGACGGCGACCGCAATCGACAGCCCCGCCTCGGCGGCCGCCCCGACCCCGTCCAACGTCTCCTCGGTGTTCCCGCTGTGCGACACCGCCACCACTGCCGGGCGGGTGCCGACCGCCCAGCCGGGAATCCCGTAGTCCTTGCGGGCCGTGACCCGGCGCCCCTGCCCGGCGGCGATCGCTGCGGCGACGTCGCCGGCGAAGCCGGAGCCTCCCATGCCCAGCACCAGCCCCTCGGTGGCGGGGGGCAGCACCGGCACCGCCGTGCCGGCGGCCCACCGCAACTGGTCGGGCAGGCCGGCGATCAGATCGCGCATCAGGCTCATGCGCCACCCGCGGCGGGTGGACGCGCCTCCTCGGGGAGCATCACCGGGATGCCGTCACGCACCGGATAGCGCAGACCGCACCCGGTGCAGACGAGTTCCTCACCCTCGGGCCGCACCGGCCGGTGGCATTGCGGGCAGACCAGGATCGACAGCAGCTCTTCAGGCACGGACATCGGGCACCTCCTGGATCGTCGCCGACACCGCGGCCACCAGCTCCGCCACCGCGGCGGCGTCGGGAGCCTCGACGTTGAGTCGCAACACCGGCTCGGTGTTCGACGGACGCAGATTGAACCAGCGGTCCCCCAGCGAGACCGTGAGACCGTCCAGCCGGTCCTGCTCCCCGGCGAAGACCGCGGCGACGCGGGCGGTGGCGCTCTCCGGGTCGGCCACCGTCAGGTTGATCTCGCCGGATTGCGCGTAGGGCTCGAAGTCGCGCCGGATCACCGAGATCGGGCGACCGTCTTCCGAGATGAGGCGGAGCAGCACGAGCATTGCCAGCATCCCACTGTCGGCGCGGTAGTTGTCCCGGAAGTAGTAGTGGCCGCTGTGCTCCCCGCCGAACACGGCGTCGGTCTCGGCCATCACCGCCTTGATGTAGGAGTGCCCGACCCGGGTGCGCACCGGCACTCCCCCATGGCGAAGGATCGTCTCGGGGACGGCCCGGCTGCAGATCAAGTTGTGGACGATGTGCGCTCCGGGCTCCGTCGCCAGGAACCACCGGGCCACCATCGCGGTCACCGTGCTCCCGGGCAGCGGGCGCACCTCGTCGTCGATGAAGACGGCGCGGTCGGCGTCCCCGTCGAACGCCACGCCCAGGGCGAAACGGCGGCTGCGCATCAGCCCTTCGAGATCGTGCAGGTTCTCGGGCCGCAGTGGGTCGGGATGGTGGTTGGGGAAGGTGCCATCCGGGTCCAGATAGAGGCCGGTGAGACCCGCCGGAATCCGCTCGAAGATTGCGGGCAACACCACGCCTCCAACCCCGTTGCCGGCGTCGGCGGCCACTTCGAGTTCGCCGATTCCGGCGGCACCCGAAACCGCCAGGACGTGGTCGAGGTAGCGCCCGCTGGTGTCGACGGTGCGAGCCAGCCCCGGGCGGGGCGAGGGTTCCACATCGGACTCCGCCAGCCGACGAACCTCGGCGAGCCCGGTGTCGGCCCCAACGGGGGCGGCCCCGGCCAGACACAGCTTGACGCCATTCCAGCCCTTGGGGTTGTGGGACGCCGTGATCATCGCCGCGGGCTCGTCGAGGCTCCCAGCGGCGTGATAGGCCATGTCGGTGGCGATCATCCCGAGGACGTCGACGTCACACCCCGCGACGGTGATCCCCCCGATGAGTGCCTCGGCCAGGACGGGTGAAGACAGCCGGGCGTCGTATCCGACCGCAATCCGTTGGGCACCGGTGAACCGGGCGAAGGCCGCCCCGATGCGCTCGGCGACCCGTTCGTTCAACTCGGCGGGCACCAGACCACGAACGTCGTAGGCCTTGAAGATGCGCCCGAGGTCCATTCGGGCATTCTATGGAGCCAGGGCTTGGTCTCCGATCGCGCTCCCGCCGAATGCGGAGCCGCGGCGCCTCCGCACGTAGACTCCCGCTCCGTGCCCCCTTCGCTGACGGTGGTCGTCCCGATCCACAACGAGGCCGGATTCCTCCCCGAGGCCGTGCCCCGGCTCCTCGCCACGCTCGACCGGGTGGGACCCGGCACCACCGCGATCCTCGCCGAGAACGGCTCCACGGATGACACCGCCGCAGTCGCAGTCCGTGCCGCCGGCGGCGACCCTCGCATCACGGTGTTGCGCCTGCCCACTCCCGACTACGGGGCCGCGATGCGCGACGGCTTCCTGGCGGCGCGCAGCGAGTGGGTGGCCAACGTCGACATCGACTACTTCTCGGCCGAGTTCCTCTCGGCGGCCCTGGCGCTCGCCGCCGAGGCCGACGTCGTTCTGGCCTCGAAGCGTGCCCCCGGCGCCGTCGATCATCGCGGCCCGATCCGGCGCCTGGCCACCTTCACCTTCAATCTGTTGCTGCGCACCTTGCTGGGGTCGCAGGTGAGCGACACCCACGGGATGAAGGTGATCCGGTCGACGGTGATCGCCGAGATCGCTCCCCGGGTGACTTCGACCAAGGACCTGTTCGACACCGAGTTGGTGATCCGCGCCGAACGGGCCGGCTATCGCATCCGGGAGATTCCGGCCGTGGTCGAGGAGTTGCGCGCCACCCGCTCCAGCCTGCTCAAGCGGGTGCCGCGTACGGTGCGGGGACTGTGGCGGATCCGCCGCACGCTACGCGCCGAGTCCCGTAACCGCAGCTGAGCATTCAGGCCGCCGGTGCGACCTCGCCGCGGCGATTGCGGCGCTTCAGGATGGCGTAACCCGCCAACCCGATCAGCGCTCCCGCGGTGAGGAGGTTGCCGGCGATCTCGGCGCGAGTGTTGGAGAACACGATCTCGACGTGCTCCTTGGTCGGCACCACCACCATCAGTGAGGGGGCCGCCCGGAATGGCCCTTCGGCGCCGCGCGCCCGCCAGTTGGGGAAGTACGAGACCTTCACCAGGTGAGGCACGCCGACCGCGGTGGTGTCGAACGCGATACGGTCGTGGTCGAGCACCACGTTGGACACGGTGCCACCCTGGTCGATGATGCGGCGGGTGCCACTGGAGGCGTCCTCGAGGCGGAGCCACTCCTCCGGACCCGTCTCCACAAGCCAACGATCGAGCAACTCGAGGTCGTCGTACCAGGTCAGCGTCGCATCGAAGAACGACTCGGCGCCGTCCCACACCACCGGCTCGTACGCGGCGACATCGACCAGATCCGACTCGGGCAGAGCGAAAAGGGTGAAGGGCGCCGGCTCGGCCAGGACCTCGAGGCCGTACTCCTTGGCCGCGGTCGTCGCCTCCTCGGTGAGCGACACGTAGTAGGCGACGTCGTAGACGGCGAGATGCGGGACGGCGCGGGCGAAGTCCAGGTGGTGGTAGTCGAGGCCCGATACCGGGTTGGAGGGCCGCTGGCTCACCTCGGCTGCGTTGAGAAAGTGGAACGGCGTGGTCAGGGCCGACTCGAAGTACAAGCCCTCCATCGAGGGATGACCCTCCGAGAAGTACGGAATCAGCATCGGCGCCATCGGCGTGCCGTACTTGTTGAGGTCGCTGTTGGCCTCCCACATCACCCGTCCGGGAGGCAGGGCGTCGATCGCCGACATCAGCCCCATCAACTCCGCCCAGTAGTCGGCCTGCAGGACGGGGGTTCCGTCGCCGGTGAAGCCGTAGGCCTGCTTGGCCTCGTAGCCGGAGTAGTTCCAACGCGCCCAGGAGGGGGTCTTGTTGACCGCGCTGATCCCGAGGATGAGCATGACCACCGCCGCCACCGTCGCCAGAGCCCAGCGCGGCGACTCGCCGCCTCGCAGCCTCCGGGCCACCGCCTGCACCGCGGCGCCGATGCCCATCCCGGCCAGGAAGTACACGGCGAAGTACCAGTAGGCCAGCAACCGGGCGTTGTAGAGCTTGCGGAAGTCGATGAACTGGATGAGGTAATAGCCCGCCACCGGAACCACCATCAGGGCGACGATCGGGCCGACCAACAGGCGCCGGTGGATCGCCCAGGCGAGCCCGGCGGCCGCGGGAACCAGCAGCGGCCAGAGTTCCCGCTCGAACACCTTGTCGATCCCCTCCACCGGGAACCACCCCATGTCCGTGGTGTAGGGGATGTGATCGAGCAGTGGCACCGCCCAGAACCCGGCGAGCGCAAAGCCGATCCCCCAGGCCGCCAGCAGGGTGGTCGGGCCGCGCCGGCGCAGCAGCAGCGGCAGCGACGCGATCACGACGACCATCGTCGTGATGATGTGGCACAGCGCAGTCAGCGCCAGCACCACGCCAGCGCCGACGCTGAAGCGACGCCCTTCGCGGACGTTGCGGATCACCAGGCCCAGGTAGACGATGGAAAGAGCGAACGACCACGAGAACGAGAACTCCCCGGCCAGCGTCGACAGCGTGTTCCCGCCGAAGATCGAGAAGCTCTCCATGAAGATGAACGTCCCACCGGCGACACCCGCCACCAGGGCCACCGGGCGCGCCAGATCCATCGCCCGCGCCAGGAAGTACGCCGCAAACGGCAGGGCCACCAACCCGGCGACCGTCACCAGCTTGAAGGCGACCCCATAGGGGAGAACGACGTCGAGCAGCACCGTCACCAGCGCCGGCAGCGGGAAGTAGAAGTAGAGCACCGGGAACCCGGCGTACCAGTCGTTGCTCCACCCCAGGATCCGGCCGTGAGTCAGCAGGTTGTCACGGAGGAACGCGGGCAGATACACATGGGCGCCCATGTCGCCACCGGTGGGGGTGTTGGCGGTGAAGATCAGGTCGGGACGCAACAGGCCGAAGGCAGTCGCCGCGGCCAGGGTGAGCACCACCGGCACCGCGTAGCGCCACCACGGGGTGGCGTGGCGCACCGGCACGATGGCTTCCACGGAGGATTCGGCGATCACGGAGGGGCAGGGTACCGGGGCGGCGTCCGAAACCGTTTCAGCGGGGGCGGCGAGGTGGCGGAGACGGGCACGCCCTCCCGAGAACCGCAGGGGCCGCGCTCAGCGCCTGCGGGCCTTCTCCAGCACGGAGTTGAGGTCGATCACGCTGCTGCCCGCCTCCCACCAGCGGTGCTCGCAGCGGTGGCAGGAGTTGAACCTCACCTCGGTGTCGTCGGGAAGCGTGATCTCGATCTGGATCGCATCCTGACCACCGCAATTGGCGCAGGCCACCGTCACGGTGTCGCGGGTCCGGCGTCCCATCCCATCCTCCTCATCCACCGACCGGAGCGCGCCCCGGCATCGGATCGATTCCGTCCTCCAATTTTCCCACATATCGCGACCTTCGCCTGCCATCTTCCCGCCAGTAGGCGTACCAGTAGGGTCCGTGCGGGCACCGGGTACAGGTGTCCTTGCCGCACCGCACCCACTGGCGGCGGAGGGACACCGCCGGCGCCCCCGCATCGAACTGCACCCCGTGGTTCTCCAGCCGCGCCCGCGCCAGGATCAGCAGGCGGCGCAGCTCGTGCTCGTCCATCTCCAGGACCGCGTCGAGCACCTCGCGGTCGATCGGCATCGCCGGCTCACGCGACTTCGAGTGAGGCGAACAGCGGACGGATAGTGCGACGACGGTCCACCAGGGTCCACCCCACCGGCGGGGTCATGCGACCGGCGTGATGCTCACACATAGCATACCCTTTGCCCGGCACGACAGGTTCGGCGATGTCGTCGAGCCACAGGGTACGACCCTGATAGTGGAACGCCATCACGATCCCCGCGGGAGTCCCACACCGGACGCAGTGTTCAGTCATGGCGGGCAGGATAATCACAAGAGTGTGATTTGCGGCGCCAGGTGGCGGGTGCCGGGTGGTGAGGGGCGAGGGGCGAGGGGCGACGGGCGACGGGCGACG
>DNGH01000110.1 GCA_003486285.1 Actinomycetota bacterium | reverse complement strand
TCCAGGCCTTCAACCTGATCCCCACCCTCGACGCTTCCGAGAACATCACCCTTCCCATCGACATCGCCGGCAAGGATCCCGACAAGGCGTGGTTCGACACGGTGGTGGACACGGTCGGGCTGCGCGACCGCCTCACCCATCGCCCCAGCGAGTTGTCCGGCGGCCAGCAGCAGCGTGTGGCCGCGGCTCGCGCCCTGGTGACTCGCCCCGAGATCATCTTCGCGGACGAGCCCTCGGGCAACCTGGACTCCAAGTCCAGCGCCGAGTTGCTCGGCTTCATGCGCCGCGCCGTGGACGAGTTCGGCCAGACCATCGTCATGGTCACCCACGATGCCCATGCCGCCTCGTTCGCCGACCGCGTCGTGTTCCTCGCCGACGGGAGGCAATCCGGCGAGCTGCTCGATCCCACCACCGAGCGGATCCTCGAGTACCTGAAGTCGCTGGGGGACTGACGTGCTCAAGCTGGCGCTGAAGGGTGTCCTGGCCCACAAGCTGCGCCTCACCATGACCGCCGTGGCGATCGTGCTCGGCGTGGCATTCGTCTCGGGCACCTACGTATTCACCGACAGCATCACCGCGTCGTTTCGATCGCTGTTCGAGGGCGTCAACTCGCGGATCGACCTCTATGTGCAGGGGGTCAGCGACTTCGGGATCGGCTCCAACCGCATCGACGAGAGCCTCGTGGAGTCGGTGGGTGCCATCCCCGGGGTGATGACCGCAGCGCCGAGCGTCGAAGGCATTGCGCAGCTGGTGGCACCGCCGCCGTGCCAGAAAGGCCCGGATGCCGACTTCACCGCCCCGTGCCCGATCGGCGGCAGCGGGCCACCCACACTCGGGTTCTCCTACCTGCCCGAGGGTGAGGGATTGACCCCGGTGAGCATTACGCTCGGCGACTGGCCCCGCGCCCTGGATGAGGTGGCGATCGACTCGTTCGCCGCCGAAGCCAACGACCTGAACGTGGGACAGGTGATCGATGTGATCACGCCGGTCGGGGTCGAGTCGTTCCGGATCTCGGGCATCGCCGTCTTCGGCGAGGCGGACAATCTGCTGGGGGCGACGGTCTCCATCTTCAGCCACGAGACCGCGCAGCGGATCTTCGAGGCCGAGGATCAGGTGGACTCGATCGCGGTGGTGCTCGAACCCGGCGCCGACGTGGCGCTGGTCCAAGCCCAGGTGGCGGCGCAGCTTCCGGCGGGCGCCGAGGTGATCACGGGTCAGGACCAGACCGACGCCAACATGGAGGAGTTCGCCCAGGGACTCGGGTTCCTCAACACCCTGCTCCTGGTCCTCGCCGGCGTCGCAGTGTTCGTCGGAGCCTTCCTCATCCAGAACACCTTCCGCATCATCGTCTTCCAGCGCATCCGCGAACTGGCGTTGCTGCGAGCGGTGGGCGCCACGGCCCGCCAGGTGACGACGATGGTCGTGATCGAGGCTCTCGCGGTCGGCCTGGTGGCATCGCTGTTGGGGATCGGGGTCGGGATAGTCCTCGCCATGGGAATCCGGGCTGCGTTCGCCGCCTTCGGCTTCGGCATTCCGTCGAGCGCGCTGGTCGTCGCCTCGCGGACGATCGTCGTCGGCATGCTGGTCGGGACCCTGGTCACCCTCGCCGCGGCGGTGCTCCCGGCGCGCCGGGCCGCGGCGGTGCCCCCGGTGGCGGCGATGCGCGACGTCGAGATCAGAACGCGGTCGCTGGGGAGGCGGATCGCCTCGGGAGCGGCAGTGACCGTTCTCGGGGTGATGCTCCTCGTGGGTGGGTTGTTCTTCGAGTTCGACAACGCCATCGCCATCGTCGGCATAGGGGCGCTGGTGACATTCATCGGGGTGTCGTTGCTCGCTCCGCTGATGGCGCGGGCCTTCGCCTCGACCGTGGGGGCGCCCCTGGCGCGCCTGGGCGTGGTCGGCCGCCTCGCCCGGGGAAACACGATGCGCCAGCCGCGCCGCACCGCCTCGACGGCCTCGGCGCTGATGATCGGCGTGGCTCTGGTCACGGTGATCGCGGTGTTCCAGGCGTCGGCCAAGGCCGGAGTGGCCGCGATCTTCCGCGATGCGTTCACCACCGACTTCCAGGTGGGCGTCGATGGGTTCGCCGATCCGCGGTCCACCGGGCTGCCGCCGGCGCTGGCCGAGCGCCTGCGGGAACTGCCGGAGGTTGCCGTCGTGGTACGTGATCGATTCGGGGACTTCCGCTTCGGCGATGACGAACCCGAGCAGTTCCTCTACGCGGTCGATGGGCCGGTCGACGCGGTGATCCGCACGCACATGGTGGCGGGTTCGTTCGCCGACCTCGGTCCGGGTACCGCGGTCATCTCGCTCGACGAGGCGGAGCGCCAGGGACTCGGCCTGGGCGACCAGGTAGGCATCCAGTTCCCGTCGCTGGAGCGGGTCGAACTGACCGTCGTCGGCATCCACGACGACACCACGATCGGCGTGCCGCTGGTGGTCGAATACACCACCTTCGAGGAACACCTCACCTTCCGTCTCGATCGCAGGCTCTACATCCGCCTCGTGGATGGGGTCGATCCGGCGGCGGCCCGCCTCGCCATCGAGGCGATCGCAGCCGACTTCCCCAATGCGAGCCTCACCGACACCGAGGAACTGATCGGTGATCTGGAGGCGCAGATCGACGGGCTGCTCAACCTGCTCGTGGT
>DNGH01000225.1:413-12799 GCA_003486285.1 Actinomycetota bacterium | reverse complement strand
CAGACGCAGGGCCGGGCGGGATGGTGACCTACCTCACCGCCAAGGACATCCAGGAGCTGATCCGGGTCGACAAGTCGACGATCTACCGGATGGCGGAGGATGGCCGCCTCCCCGCGGTCAAGGTGGGCCGGCAGTGGCGCTTCCCCGAGGATGCGGTGCTGGGGTGGCTCGGGGTCGACACCGGTGGCGCGGTGATGCGCATCGAGCACAACCTGCGGGACCTGGTCTCCCCGGATGTCGCCACCGCGGTCGCCGAACTCGCCGCGGCGGCGCTGGGCGTCATGGTGGTCATCACCGACATGGATGGCCGCCCGCTCACGGCGGTGGCCAACCCCTGCGGGCTGTTCGATGCGGTCGCCGCCGATCCCGCCGCGCTGCCTCGCTGCATCTCGTCGTGGCAGAAGTACGCCTCGGCGCCCGATCTCGTGCCCCGCTTCGGGCCGAGTGAATTCGGATTCCTCTGCGCCCGGGCATTCGTCCGGCGTGACACCCGGCTCCTCGGCATGGTCATCGCCGGGGGAGTGGCCCCCGATGCCTGGCCGCCGGCGCCTGCCACGGTGCGCTCCATCGCCGCCGGCCTGGGTGTAGCCGAGGAGGTCTTCTCCGGCCACGCCGAAGAGGTGTACCGCCTGGCACATTCCGAGCAGGCCCGTCTGCTCGGGCTGCTGCCCCGGGTCGCGCTGCTGGTTTCCCAGATCGCCGACGAGGCGGGCACGGTGGCGGGCAAGCTCTCCGCCATCGCCGAAATCGCTGAACGAAGGAGCCAACCGTGAAGAAGCTCGTGGTGCTCGGAGCCGGTCTCGCCGGCACGATGGCCGTCAACCGCCTCCGTCCCCATCTCGACCCGGCCGAGTGGGACATCACCATCGTCGATCAGGACGAGACCCACATCTACCAGCCGGGCCTGCTCTTCATCCCCTTCGGCATGTATCACTCCGCAGACGTGATCCGGGCCCGGCGTGACTTCATCCCCTCCGGGGTGCGATTCGTGCTGGCCCCGATCGAGCAGGTCGACACCGCCCGCCAGCGTGTCGTCCTTAGCACCGGCGTTGAACTGGAGTACGACTACCTGATCATCGCCACGGGGACCTCGCCTCGCCCCGAGCAGACCGCCGGCCTGCTCGGTGACGCCTGGCGCGACTCGATTCACGACTTCTACACGCTGGAAGGTGCGATGGCTCTGGCGCACCGCATGGAGAGCTTCGAAGGTGGCCGCGTGGTCGTCGACGTCATGGAACTCCCCTTCAAGTGCCCGGTGGCGCCGCTGGAGTTCGTGTTCCTCATGGACTGGTGGCTCCAGGAGCGGGGGCTGCGGGATCGGAGCGAGATCGTGTACACCACCCCGCTCTCCGGCGCCTTCACCAAGCCGGTGTCGTCGCGCCGCCTCGGCCATCTCCTCGACGACAAGAAGATCGGCCTGGAGACGGACTTCTATACCGAACGGGTCGATGCCGACCGCGGGGTGGTGGTTTCCTACGACGAGCGCGAGGTGCCCTACGACCTCCTGGTCACCATCCCGGTGAACATGGGCGCCGACTTCGTCGCCCGCTCCGGACTCGGTGACGAGCTGAACCACATCCCCGTCGACAAGGCCACCTTCGCCATGGAGGAGCACCCCAACGTGTTCGCCGTCGGCGACGCCGCCGAGATCGGGACTTCCAAGGCCGGATCGGTGGCGCACTTCGCCTCCGAGGTGTTCACCGCGAACTTCCTGCGGGGGATCCGGGGCCTGGCGCCGCTGGAGACGTTCGATGGGCATGCCAACTGCTTCATCGAGTCGGGTTTCGGCAAGGCGATGTTGATCGACTTCAACTACACCACCGAACCGCTCCCAGGGAAGTTCCCCCTCCCCGGGATCGGGCCCTTCACCCTGCTCGAGGAGAGCGAGATGAACCACTGGGGCAAGCTCATGTTCCGGTGGACGTACTGGAACGTCCTGCTGCGCGGCAAGGACCTGCCTCTGCCCAGCCGGATGCTGCTGGCCGGAAAGGAGTCGGCGTGACCACCCTCACTCAGCCCAACATGGACGAGCTCGTCACCAGGGTCGAAGACCTGGCGGCCCGGGTCGAGAAGCTGATCCAGTGCACCGAGAACGACCGCCGCGCCCGGCAGAGCTGGGCGGACTTCTCGGCCGACCTGACCCCGGTGGCGGCTCGAGCCATGGAGCGCACCATCGAGCGCCTCGACTCCACCGTGATCGACACCGATGCCGTCATCGGGCTCATGGTCCGGCTGGCCGAGGCCGCCCCGCAATTGGAGCGCTCCGTGGGGACGCTGGTGTCGGTCTCGGAACTGGCCGGCGAGGTGGGCGAGGTCGGCGGCGTGGTGTTCGAGTCGATGATCACCCGCCTCGACGAGCTGGGCAGGCGGGGATACTTCGACTTCGCCGCGGGCCTGCTCGAGGTGCTGGATCGCGTGGTCACCTCATTCGACGAGGACGACCTGCGCCAGTTGGGCGGCAACGTCGTGCTGATCCTGGAGACGGTCAAGCAGATGACCCAGCCCGAGATCATGCTGATGCTCCAGCGCACGGTCCGCGTCGCTACCACGGGCGACGAACCCGACAAGGTCTCGATGTTCCGCCTGTTGCGCGAGATGCGCGATCCGGAGGTCAAGCTCGGAATGCACCGGGCGCTCGGCCTCCTGCGCGGTCTCGGCGGCAGCCCGGAACCCGTTGCCATCACACAAGAGGAGAGACGATGAGCACCACACAGATCGCCGGACGTGAGGTCCACGTCGACGACGAGGGATTCATGACGGATCCCGCGGAGTGGACCGAGGACCTGGCGCCGACGCTGGCCAAGCAGGTCGGCATCGACGAGCTGACCCCCGACCACTGGCTGGTGATCCGGTATCTGCGGACGGACTTCGCCGCCGAAGGCGAGACCGCGACGCTGCGCCGGATCTCGTCGAACGCCGGGGTCACCACCAAGCGGCTGTTCGAGCTGTTTCCGCAGAAGCCAGGCAAGAAGATGGCGTACGTCTCGGGGCTGCCCAAGCCCAAGGGCTGCATCTAGGCGCAGAAGAGGAGATCGAACCATGACCACCGAAACCAAGCCACAGGTTCCCGCCTTCATGACCGAGGGCAGCGACCGCAAGATTTGCTTCATCTGCTCCAAGGGCAACCTCGACATGGCGTACCCGGCGCTGATCATGGCGAACGGGGCCGTCGGTGAAGGGATCGAGACCCACATCTTCTTCACCTTCTGGGGCATGGACATGATCAACAAGAAGACGATGCACCACCTCAAGTTCACCCTCCTGGGGAACACGGCGATGCATCCGCCGGGACGGTTCGGGATCTCGATGCCCCAGGGCATGGGCGGCCTGCCGGGGATGACCCGCATGGCCACCAAGATGCTCAAGAAGCAGATCGCGGCTCAGGGAGTGCCCGAGGTGCCCGAGTTCCTCGACATGCTGGTGGAGAGCGGCGCCAAGTTGTGGGCCTGCAAGATGTCCGTCGACATGATGGGCCTCACCAAGGAGGACATGCACGACGGCGTCGAGGAGATCATCAACGTGGCGAGCTTCCTCGAGCTCGCCGAAGACGCCCAGGTCATCTTCGTCTGAGCGCGGCGCTTCCTCCCCTTGGGAACCACCGGGCCGCCCTGCAGAGGGCGGCCCGGACGCCTTCCGCAGAGACCGAGCCCCGGCCCGGTAGGCTCTGAGCCAGTCGATTCGAGGGGGATCGCATGCGTCGGGGCGCGCTCACCGTTCTGTCTCTGATCCTGATCGCCGGCTCCTGTGGCGACGACTCGTCGGGCACCACCGCCACCGTGACCACCGCGGCACCGACCACGACCGCCGCCGTGGTCACGACTGCTGCCACGACGACCAGCCTGGACGAGGTGGCGGCACGGGTGGCGGCGGCCACCGACTACGCCGGCACCTATGCGGGGGAGTGGCACAACACGACCTTCGATTCCAGTGGCACCATCGCCGTCGACTTCGGCGTCGACCCCGCAACGGCGCGGGCCACGCTGGTGCTCGATCTCGGCGGCAACGTCTTTGGCGCCGCCGATCCCGATCCGCTGCATGCCGAATTCGACCTCACCGCCGCCGGTCCCTACGCCGGGAACGATCCGCTCTTCGGCGACTACACGGTCGCGATCGACGGAGCCGGCCACCTCACCGTGATCGCACCGGCGGTGCCGGGAGCGGGGGGCCTCGAGCTCACCCTCGAGGGCGACTTTGCCGACGGGGAGTTCACCGGGGCCTATGTGATCGCCGGCCTGGCCGAGGGCACCTTCACCGCCTCCCGCACCTAGCGCGCCGTCCGCGGAAATACCCACAGATCGCGCGCTCGGTGGTTAGCGTGGAATCCGAATCACATTCGTGTGATTCGGAGGCGGAGACATGTACGAACTCGCCGACTGGGGACGACCCGCTCCCGCCGAGTGGACCGAGCCACGCGAGCGACTCGACCTGCGGCTGCCCCCGTCCCTGGTGCGGGTGCTGCGGGCCCGGGCCCGGTCAGAGAACGTCAACGTGAGCGTGGTGGTCGAGCGCATGGTACGCGAAGCCATGCACCTGATCCCGGCCGGTCGCGAGTACCTCGACTGAAGCCGCTGCCGCCACGTGACGCCGGGCGAGCCGGCTAGCCCAGGTCGTCCAATCCGCGTCGGATCCCGGCCAGCATCTCCTCGAACTCGGCATCCGTCATCGTCAGCGGCGGCGACACCTGGAGCGCCTCGCCTGCGATCGCCCGGCTGATGACGCCCCGGGAGCGCACCGCCTTGAACGCCTTCACCGGGAGGTCGGGGTCGGCGGCGAGCCGCTTGGGGTCGAGCAGGATCGCCCCGAGGAATCCCACCCCGGAGCGATGGCCCGCCACCAGCGGATGATCCAGAAGCGTGTCGAGCCCTTCGACGAGCTTGGTCTCCCACTCGAGCGCCCGCGCGCAGAGCTGCTCGCCCGCGATGAGATCCAGGTTCGCCAGAGCCGCGGCGGCGACCGTCGGGTGTCCGCTGTAGGTGTAACCGTGCCGGAAGATGGCGGCGCCGGCGGAGTAGAACGGTGCCCAGACCCGGGGCGCCGCGATCACGCCGCCGGCGGGGAGGTAACCCGAGGTGACGCCCTTGGCGAATGCGATCAGATCCGGCTCGAGCGAGAAGCGGCGCGAGGCGAACCAGTCCCCGACGCGTCCGAACCCGGTGATCACCTCGTCGGCGACGAAGAGGGCGCCGGTCTCGGCGATCAGCGCCCGGGCCTCCTTGAGATAGCCTTCCGGGGCCCGCCGCACCCCGCCCACTCCGATCACCGGCTCGCAGAAGAACCCGGCGATGCGATCGGCTCCGGTGCGATCGATGGTCTCGCTGAGGGCATCGACGGAGTCCCAGGGCACCATCACCACGTCCGGCGTGAGGGGGCCGATGCCGTCGGCGTTGCCGGGGATTCCGCCCAGCGAGGTGCCGTATCCGTGCATCCCGTGATACGACATCGCCCGGGTGATGAGGACGGTGCGCTCGGGCTCTCCGGTCAGCTGGAAGTAGCGCCGGGCGATCTTGGCGGCGGTGTCGATCGAGTCGGAGCCACCACTGGTCAGGAACACCTTGCTGCGGGGATCCGGTGCATAGCCGGCGATGCGTTCCGCCAGGGCCAGGGCGGGAGGGTTGGCGAAGTCGCCGAACGTGTGATACGCCTCGAGCTGGAGCGCCTGGGTGCGCATCGCCTCGATGATCTCGCTGCGGCCGTGGCCCACCTGGCAGTACCAGAGGCTGGCCGTGCCGTCGATGTAGCGCTTCCCCGAGTCGTCCCAGACGTACACGCCGTCGCCTCGCTCGATGACGAGTTCGGCTCCATCGACCGCAGCCATGCTTGAAAACGGATGCCACAGGGATGTCATGGCGGAGGAGGTTACCGCGCGGAGCGGTCAGCGGTCAGCGGTCAGCCAGACCGGCTGAAAGCGCCCGGCACCTGGGACCCGGCACCCGGCACACCCGGTACCCGGCACCTGGCCCCGACCTTGCGCTCATTTGCGGTGGGATGAGCCGCGATCCCTGCCGGGGACGTTCTCCGGGCCGTCTCCTCGGCGGCAAAGTGAGCGCAAGGCGGGGGTGCGGGGTCCACAGCGTTGCGACGCTGACGAGACAGCGCTACCGCATCGTGTGCCATCGGGTAGGAGGGAGACCCATGGAGGAGACACTGCGCTCGCTGATCGCCGGGATCGTCTCCGGTGCCGCCGCCGGGGCCGAGGCGTTGCGCCGCAGCGGCATCGAACTGGAACTGGATGCCTACAGCGTGGAGGCTCGACTGGACGGGGCGAATGCGGCCGCCCCGGTTGCCTCGGTGCGCCTCGACTTCGTGGATCCGGGGATGGCCCGGTCGTGACTCAGCTGTCGTGAGGGAGGTTGCCGCGATCGGCACGCAGGTAGGCATACGGAGTCGCGGCCAGGAAGTTCGAGGCTCGCGACGTGTAGACGTCGGCGTAGCGTTCCACCTGGCGCGCGAACAGGCTCTTGTCGTTGCCGGAGCGCATCAGCGGCCCCCAGGCCTTGTTGCGCAGGACTCCGGACTCGATGGCGAGCGGTGTGATCTCCTCGTCGACCGAGGCGATCTCGCCTCGCAACTCGTCGATGCGGCGGTCGGCGACATCGGGCGGAACCGCCGCATCGGCGTATCCGCCGTGGGCGCGCTGGCGGGAGAGGCGCAGGGCGGCCATCTCTCGCTCCAGGGCGGCCTTGCGATCCATCAGAGCCCGCAGCTTCTCCTCCTTCGGCCGAAACGCCTCGGTCGCCGCGATCTCGGACTCCAACTCGCGCAGCACCAGGGCGGTGCGCCAACGCAGCAGGGCCTTGCTCACCGACACGTCGGAGTACAGGTGGTCGCCGACGTAGAGGATCTCGTCACCGGACACACCGAGGTGGTGTTCGAGCTGGCCGGCGCTGCCGCCGACGTAGACGATCCCGGCATCGAGACCCCCGAGGTGGGGACGCATCAACCCGAGTCCCTCATCGACCACCCGATACAGCGGGCGGCGGGCGGTGAAGAACTCGGGCTTGGCGGCCGACACGATGATGATGTCGAAAAGGTTGCGCCAGGTCAGCTCCCCGGGGAGATACCGATCGAAGGCGAATCGCATCATCTTCTCGGTGTACTCCCACTCCGAGTTGGTGATCAGGATCACCTTCTTGCCGGCGTGGCGCTGATCGAGCAGCGCCAGGGGCATCTCCGGATCGGACACGATGAAGCGCTTGGGGTCGGCCAGGATCTCGGCCTTGAGTTGCCCCTGCATGTGCGCCTCGTCGAGGGTGGTGCTGACGATCCCGTACAACTCGGCGTAGCTGCGTACCTCCGGCAGGACCCCGGCGTCGAACCGATCCACGAGTCCCGAGTAGAGGGCCGCCTCCGACAGGGAGAACAGCGTGTTGAGGAACACCCAGCGGCGGTCGGAGAGATCCACGGTGACGCCGTGATAGGTGTTGCGCAGCTTGTCGAATTCGAGGAACTCGGTGCCGTGGGCCGCACGAATCACGTACCCGAACCGAGTCGGCTTGACCAGGTTGCCCTTCTCCAGGTCGATGGTGAGGCCGCGGATCACCGAATCCGGGTCGAAGTCCAGATCGGCCACCGGCCAGCCGCGGGCGACGAGGCGCTCGCGGGCGTTGAGGAAGGCCCGGGTCTCCCACTCGTCGACGCGGTAGTGGATCAGGGTGTAGTCCATGTCGTAGCCGATGGCCCGGATCGACCGCAGGTTGAGGGTGCGGTTGTTGTAGATGCGCCGCTCTGCGGGTGGCGGCGAAATGACAGGCACTGACATGGGCCGAGCCTAGACCTCAGTCTTCGGTCGGCTCGCCGCGTGACTCGAAGCGGGGTGTGGCCGGCTCGACCGCGGCGGCGTCCGGGGCGGCATCGCGAATCCAGATGGTGCGCTGCGGGAACGGGAATTCGATGCCGGCCCGGTCGAACGCGGGCTTGAGCCGCTTGCGCACCTCGCGGGCTGCGGCCCACTGCTCTCCAGGATCGACCTTGAGCACCGCCCTGATGGTGATCGCCGAGTCGCCGAATGACTCGATTCCCCAGATCTCGGGTTCCTCGAGCACCGTGGCGCTCTCGAGGGCGTCATGCCAGACCGAGTCGAGTACCTCCTTGAGCACTGCGGCGGCACGCTCCAGATCCGTCCCGTAGGCGACACCCACGTCGATGACGGCGCGGGCCCACTGCTGGCTCTTGTTGCCCACTCGCCGGATTTCGCCATTGGGGACGTGCCAGACCGTCCCGTGGACGTCACGTAGGCGCGTGGTCCGGAGGTTCACGGCCTCGACCATTCCGGTGGCGTCACCGACGTCGACCACGTCCCCGACGCCGTATTGATCCTCGACGAGCATGAAGACACCGGAGAGGAAGTCCCGCACCAGGGTCTGGGCGCCGAATCCGATCGCCACTCCGAGGATCCCGGCTCCGGCGACCAGCGGCCCCAGGTTGACCCCGAACTCGCCCAAGGAGATCGCCACGGCGAGCGAATAGACGCCAAAGGAGGTGACCGAGCGCAGCACCGCACCGAGCGACTCGGCTCGCTGCTTGGAGCGCTCGGCCTGCATCTGCAGCACCGCTGCCTTCTCCCGCGCCTTGGCGCGCAGGCCGGCGATGCGCCGCGGGTCGGCCTTGGCGTCTTGCTGCGAGGCGAGACGGGCCACCAGTCTGCGTATGGCGCGGCGCAGGAGGTGGTTCGCCACGAAGGCGATGCCGAACACGAAGAGCACCGTGATCGGTCGCGCCACCAACCAGTCGATCAGGTCGGCGAGCTCGTCGTTGCCGGTGAGGTCGGACACCCAACGGCAGATCAGGCTCGGGGCGTCGCCGCACGCCGAAGCCGGATCGGTCTGGAAGTTGGGCATCGCTCTCATTTCCGTGGCCGAGGGCCGACCCTACCCGGCCCTCGCCGTGGAGGGCAATCGCCCGCACCAGCCCGGCTAGCGCAACAGGAACCCGGGGAGCGGGTCGTCGTCTTCGACGGTGAAGACGGATTCACCGGTGTAGTGCGCCTGCCCGGCGACCTCGACGATCACCGCCGGGCGACCTCCGATCTGGGTCGTGGCGACGGCCTTGCCGGTGAAGCTGGAACCGACGATGCTCGCAAAGCTGCGTTCGACCCCGAGGGGGATGAGGCCGGCGGCATGCTGGATGGCGATGCGAGCCGTGACGCCGGATCCGGTGGGCGAGCGATCGACCTGACGGTCGGCGAACACGCACACGTTGGCCGTCGGCCGCTCGGACCAGGCGTCGTCGCCGTCGGTGAGGATCGTGCCGTAGAGGAATTCGAGGTCCGGGCCATCGGGATGCGACAGGGGTAGGGCAGCCCGGACGGCGCCGGTCGTCGCCCACGCCGCGGCGACGAGGTCGGCGACCGGGCTCCCCGGCAGACGCAATCCGTAGGCGGCGGCATCGGCAAACGCGTAGAAGGCCCCGCCGTAGGCGACATCCAGGGTGATGTCCCCGTATCCGGGCACGGGCACCCTCGCTCCCGCGTGCGCCACGAAGGCGGGAACGCTCTGAAAGGCGACCCGGCCCACCCCGCCCCGGTGGACCGTGGCGGAGATCCGGACCGGCCCGGCGGGCACCTGCAGGGTGAACTCGGTCACGGGCTCCCGGGCCGGGATCAGCCCGGATTCGATGGCCCACCGTCCCACCGCGATGGTGGCATGTCCACACATCGTGGAGTAGCCGGCGTTGTGCATGAAGAGCACCGCCAGATCCGCGCCCGGGAAGTCGGGTGCCACCGGGATCACGCCGTACATGTCGGCGTGACCGCGCGGCTCGAACATCAGCAGCCGGCGCAGGTGGTCGAGGTGCTCGGTGACGTAGCGACGCTTCTCCAGGATCGTCGCGCCCGCCACTGCGGGATAGCCGTCGACGACGATGCGCACCGGTTCGCCTCCGGTGTGCATCTCCACGGTGCGCAGCGTGAGGGTCGGCATCGGGCGAGTGTACGAACGGCCGGAGCCCCTGGGCGCCGGGGCTAGCCTGAATCGACGGACGCACCGGAGGCGAGGGTGGCCCGCAAGATCATCATCGACACCGACCCGGGGCAGGACGACGCCGCAGCCATCCTTCTCGCCCTGGCCGCTCCCGATGATCTCGAGGTGCTGGCGATAACCGCGGTGGCCGGCAACGTGCCCCTGTCTCTCACCACCGTCAACTCGCTGAAGATGGTCGAATTGGCCGGGCGCCCCGAGGTGCCGGTCTATGCCGGGTGCGACCGCCCCATGGTCCGCCCTCTCATCACCGCCGAGTACGTGCACGGCAAGACCGGCCTGGACGGAGCCGATCTCCCGGACCCGGTCACCTCGTTGGCGCCCGGGCATGCGGTCGACCGCATCATCGAACTGGTCATGTCACATGAGCCGGGCTCCATCACCCTCTGTCCGCTGGGGCCGCTCACCAACATCGGCACCGCCCTGGCCAAGGCTCCGGAGATCGCCCCGCGCCTCGCCGAGATAGTCCTCATGGGAGGCGGATTCTTCGAGGGAGGCAACACCACCCCCGCCGCCGAGTTCAACATCTACGTCGACCCTCAGGCGGCCGATCTGGTGTTCCGTTGCGGCGCACCCCTGACGGTCATGCCGCTCGACGTCACCCATCGGGCGCTGATGCTGCCCCGCCATCTCGATCGGTTCGCCCAAATGGGCACCCGCCTCGGGACCGCGGTGCATGGCATGCTCGCCTTCTACGAGCGCTACGACGTCGAGAAGTACGGGATGGAGGGCGGACCGCTGCACGATCCGTGTGTGATCGCCTATCTGTTGCGCCCCGACCTCTTCGGGGGCCGACAGGTGAATGTCGCGGTCGAGGTCGAATCGGAGCTGACCATGGGGATGACGGTGGTGGACTGGTGGGGGATGACGAGTCGGCCCCGCAACGCCCGCTGGATGGGCAGCATCGACGCCGACGGGTTCTTCGATCTCCTCGTGGATCGCCTCTCTCGGCTCTAGCGCAACTGCCGGGCGGATCCGGACAGACCCACGAGCAGCATCGCCAGCGCCAGGAACGCCGCCCCCGCCGAGACCGCACCGTTGGCGGCGACGCCGCTCCCCTTGTAGAGGGGCGGCCCGATGGCGTCGCCGAGGGCCCGGCCCACCCCCAGGGCCACCATCAGCCAGGCGAGGAAGCGACTCCGGGCACCCGGTGCCGCCTCGGTGGCCAGGGGCAGCGTCGCCACGATCGTGATCTCGAATGCGATGAAGGTGAACGCAAGGACGATCAGCCCGCCGCCGAGGGTGTCGGCGGCCACGGTCAGGGCGAGGTAACCGGCCACCGAGGCCGCAAGCCCCGCGATCACCATGCGGCGGGGGCCGATCCGATCCGCAAACAGCAGCACCGAACCTTCGCCGGCCAGCTCGGCCACTGCGATCGCAGTCGCCGCCAGGCCGAGTCCCGCCAGGGAGAGCGCGAACCCGTCCTCGAGCCAGGCTCCGAAGACGACGAACGTGTTCTCGGCGGCGAACGAGAAGAGCAGCCCGGTGCCGAGCAGGGCCAGCATCGGGCGGTCCGGGCGGAGTGGCACCGTGGTGGCCGCGTCCCCGGCATCGTCGGCATCGAGGACTCGGGGAGCCGCGATGGCGGCGACGACGAACAGCGCCGAGATCGACCAGAACGGGGCGCGCCATCCCCACTCCGCGATCAGCCATCCGGTCACCGGTGCGCCGACGAGCATGCCACCGGCCCAGGTGAGCTCGAGGACCGACAGGTACCGGGCGCGTCGTTCGAACGGGGCCCGATCGGCGACGTAGGCCTGGGCGGCGGCGTCGAAGGTGGGCTTGCCCATCCCGAGCAGGATGAAACCGACCAGCGCCCCGGCCACGGCTCCGGTGGCCGCGGTGATCGCGGCGCCGACCGCCAGCAGTGCCAGCCCGAACACGATCAGGCGGGCCCGGCGCTCGCCGCGCCCCACCGTGCCCACCACCAGTGGGGTGGCGACGAACGACAGCGATCGTGCCGAGAGCAGCAGCCCGGATTGCTCCAGGGAGATCCCCAGGCCGCGCGAGATCGCCGGGAGGAAGGGGAACACGAATCGATGGCCGGTGTTGACCACCAGCCGGGTGCCGGTGAGAAAGGCGATGCTGCCGCGCAGGCTCACGAAGGCCCGCCGCCGAGCGCCACCGGGGCGATCAGCCATCGCAGCACCCCGCCCCCGGTCTCGGCCTCGCCCTCGACACAGGCCGCCGCCGCGGTCACCATCACCAGGCCGCCCCCACCGACGATGGTGGCGATGGTGGCGGACCAGACCGGCTCGTGCCCGAATGCCACGACCGGGTCGCCGTCCGCCGCGGCCAGTGCGGCGAGGAGGTCGGCGACGCCGCCGTGGTAGAGGCGATCCAAGGTGTGGATCGCGTGCTTCCACCCGGCCGCGGCCGCCATCAGTTCCGCGGTGCGGCGGGCGCGGCGGG
>DNGH01000225.1:0-300 GCA_003486285.1 Actinomycetota bacterium | reverse complement strand
GCGGCGGGCGCGGCGGGCCGGTGACGAGAGCAGCACCCCCGGGGGAGGGATGGCGCCGGCGAGAAAGGCACCCACGAGTGCCGCATCGCGCTCTCCCCGGGTCGAGAGGTCGCGATCGATGTCGGCGAGACCCGGGGGCCGATCCGCCTTGGCGTGACGCACCAGTACGAGGGTTGCCATCGCCGGCAGGCTAGGGGCGCCGGTTCGGCTCGAGGCCGCGTCGCAGTCCCGTGCGGCGTGACCGGGGTGACAGCCCGCTACCTTGCACGCGACGTGAACACGCTCTCACGCCGCATCGGT
>DNGH01000293.1 GCA_003486285.1 Actinomycetota bacterium | reverse complement strand
TCATGAAGTTCACCGAGGGCGCCTTCCGCACCTGGGGTTACGCCCTGGCCAAGGACGAGTTCGGCGATCGCACCGTCTCCTGGGAGGAGTGCGGGGGCCAGCCCGGCGATCGCCTGCTGATCAAGGACTCGATCGCCGATGCCTTCCTGCAGCAGATCCTCACCCGGGCCGACGAGTACGACGTCATCGCCACGCTCAACCTCAACGGTGACTACATCTCGGACGCCCTCGCCGCCCAGGTGGGCGGAATCGGCATCGCCCCCGGGGCCAACATCAACTACGACACCGGGCACGCCGTCTTCGAAGCCACCCATGGCACGGCCCCCAAGTACGCCGGCCAGGACAAGGTGAACCCGGGCTCGGTGATCCTCTCCGGGGTGATGATGCTGCGCTACCTGGGTTGGGGTGAGGCCGGCGACGCCATCGAGCGGGCCTTGGAGGCTGCGATCGCCGACAAGGTCGTCACCTACGACCTCGCCCGCATGATGGAGGGGGCGAAAGAGGTCAAGACCAGCCAGTTCGGTGATGCCCTGATCGAGCGGATGTAGGGCGAGGAGGTTGCCATGACGATGCAGTACCGCAAGCTCGGTTCCACCGGCCTCAGGGTGAGCCTCTTCTCCTATGGGTCCTGGCTCACCTTCGGGAGCCAGCAGGCGATCGAACAGAGCATCGAATGCATGGGCGCGGCGTACGAGGCGGGAGTCAACTTCTTCGACAACGCCGAGGTCTACGCCCGTGGCGCCGCCGAGACCGTGATGGGCCAGGCGATCGCCCAGTTCGGGTGGCCCCGGCACTCCTACCTCGTCTCCTCGAAGTACTACTGGGGCATCCACGGTGAGGGGGCGATCAACGCCCACAACACCCTCAACCGCAAGTACCTGATCGAAGCGGTGGATGGTTCGCTGGAGCGGCTCGGACTCGATCACCTCGACCTCGTCTACTGCCATCGCCCCGATCCCGAGACCCCGATCGAGGAGACGGTCTGGGCGATGTCGGACATCATCGCCTCCGGCAAGGCGCTCTACTGGGGCACGTCGGAATGGCCGGCCGACGACATCCGGGCGGCCTGGGAGATCGCAGAGCGGCACCACCTGCGCAAGCCCGTCGTGGAGCAGCCCGAGTACAACCTGTTCCGCCGCCGCCGGGTGGAGCGCTCCTACCGCCGGCTGTATGGCGATATCGGCCTCGGACTCACCACGTGGAGCCCGCTCGCCTCGGGCCTCCTCACCGGCAAGTACCTCCATGGGGTTCCCGAGGGGAGCCGGGCTGACAGCGTGGGCTGGCTGCGGGAGCGGCTCACCGACCCGGAGGCCAATGCCCGGGTGCGCCGCTTCATGGCGGTCGCCGACGAGGTGGGATGCACCGCGGCGCAGCTGGCGCTCGCTTGGACCGCATCCAATCCCAACGTCAGCACGGTGCTCACCGGGGCCAGCAGGGTCGAGCAGGTGTTCGAAAACCTGGAGGCCCTGGACGTCATGGCGGAGCTGACCCCGGAGCGCCGGGAGGCGATCGAGGCGATCTTCCCGATCGAGTAGGCGGCGGCAGGCCCCGTGGTGATCGGTACTCTGCGTACCCAGTAGCGAAGGAGTCCTGCATGACCAAGGTGACCGTCGTCGGAGCGGGCAAGTACGGCTCGACCACGGTGCAGCGCCTCGCCGAGGCGGACGTGTGCGACGAGATCGTGATGACCGACATCGTCGAGGGGCTGCCGCAGGGCCTGGCACTGGACATGAACCAGTCCCGCCCACTGGAGCGCTACCGCACCCGGGTGATCGGCACCAACGACTATGCCGACACCGCCGGCAGCGACGTCGTCGTGATCACTGCGGGTCTCCCCCGCAAGCCCGGGATGAGCCGCATGGACCTGCTCGGGGTCAACGCCAAGATCATCAAGGGGGTCACCGAGCAGGTGGCGACCCACTCCCCGAGCGCGGTGCTGATCGTCGTCACCAACCCCCTGGACCAGATGACGACGCTCGCCGCCGACGTCTCCGGCTTCCCCCGCAGCCGGGTCATGGGCCAGGCGGGCAACCTGGACACCGCCCGTTTCGTCCACTTCATCGCCGAGAAGACCGGTGCCGACATCCTCGAGGTGAAGGCGCTGACCCTGGGAAGCCACGGCGAGACCATGGTCCCGGTCCCTTCGCAGTGCTCGGTCGGCGGCAAGCCGTTGACCTCGGTGCTCGATGCCGCCGCGATCGAGGAGCTGGTCACTCGCACCCGGGACGGCGGGGCGGAGATCGTGGCCCTGCTCAAGACCGGTTCGGCCTACTACGCCCCGTCGTCGGCGGCCGCCCTGATGGTTCGGGCCGTGCTCGGGGACACCGGCTCGCAGATGCCGGTCTGTGCCTGGGTGACGGGGGAGTACGGGGTCAGCGACGTCTACCTGGGGGTTCCGGCCCGTCTCGGCGCCGGTGGCGTCAAGGAGATCGTGAAGCTGCCGCTCACCGACTCCGAGTTGGCCGCCCTGCGGGCGGCGGCGGCTGCGGTCAAGGAGAAGGTGGCCGAGCTCGGCTCGGTGGACCTGGGCTGATTTCGGCTGACTCCGGCTCGGTTTTTCCCCAAATCGGCCCTTGACCGGCGCCCGGCACCCGACACCCGGCACCCGGCACCGTTGATTTCATTGGGGTTTGGCGGTCGGAGAGGCCCGAAAGACTGTCTCTACCCTGTTTCGGGGGCTAGATTCACATGTATGTCATTCCCTAAGGAGGGTGCAGATGAACAAGCGTGAGCTTGGTGACGCTGTCGCCGGAGCTTTCGGCGGCAACAAGGCGATGGGCGGCGCGGCCGTAGATGCGGTAGTGGACGCCATCGCCGCTGCCCTCGCCAAGGGTGAGAAGATCTCGATCGCCGGTTTCGGCAACTTCGAGGTCAGGAACCGTCCGGCACGGGTCGGGCGGAATCCTCGCACTGGCGAAGCGGTGCAGATCAAAGCCAGCAAGGCCCCCGCCTTCAAGGCGGCCAAGGGCCTGAAGGATGCGGTCAACTAGCCAGCTAGTCATGTCGCCAGCAAGACCGGACAGGTCGTTCTCGGCCTGAGCGGTCCCGACCCGGTCTGCCGGGTTGGGCCGAACCGGGGCCCAAGGTGGCAGAAGCCAATGAGAAGGGGCGCCCCCAACGGGGCGCCCCTTCTCATTCCAGGGTGGGCGGCCGGCTAGTAGTCGACTTTCATGCCGGCGGCGGCGGCGGCGAACTGGGTGAGCATGGCCTGGTTCATCATCAACTTGGCCATGTTGCCGGTCACCTTGATCTTGCCGGTCATGAACGCCATCTGGGTGTTGGTCTCACCCTTGCTCAACGCCATCGCTGTCTCGTAGTTGTTGGTGATCGTCACGTCCGGTTCGGCGGCATCGCCCGGGGCGGCCAGCACCGAGCCATCGGCGATGTCGAAGTAGTACCGGCTCTCCTTGTCGACGGGGGCGTCGCTCACGACGAACTGCAGGGTGAGGTCGACGTTGGCGATCGCGGCCTTGAATCCGGCGTGGGCGTTGAGTGTCGTGGTGAGGTCAGCCAGCCATTCGGGAGACAGGAACGAGGCCACTAGGGCTCCTTTGTCGCGCGGTCGTGTCCCGAGAATAGCAACGGCCTCACCGGCTCCCACCGGAGGTCAGGAGACCAGGCCGGCGGCGGCCAGGGCGGCGTCGATGGCAGCCATGGCCGTCCCATCGAGCGGGCGCAGCGGCCTCCGGGTGAGGCCGCCGGCGAGTCCGGTGCGAGTCGCGGCGTGTTTCACTCCGGCGACGCCGTGGCTCTCCACCGCGGCGCTGAGACTCACGAGCCGCTCGTGGAGAAGATCCACCGCCGGGGTTCCGGCGGCAGCCACGACTTCGCCCAGCAGTGCCGGGGCGTAGTTGGCGCTGGCGGTGACGGCGCCGTGGACCCCGCCTGCGATCGCCGGTGCCACCATCGCCGAGGCGCCGGCGAACATCCAGAACCCGCCGGGCGCCGCCGCGGCGACGGTCACGGCCCGCACCGGGTCGCCTCCGGAGTCCTTCATACCGGCGACGTTGGGATGAGCGGCCAGGCGTATGGCGACGTCGGTGGGCAGTTCGTATCCGGTCACCTTGGGCACCGAGTACAGGAACACGGGCAGCGGGGAGTCATCGGCGAGATCGCTGAAGAATCCTTCGACCAGATCATGGCGCTGGCGCACCAGGGTGGTCGGTGTCATCACCAGGACGGCATCGGCGCCCGCCGCGGTGGCCTCGGCGGTCATCGCCCGGGCCGCCCGCAGCGACTCGGCGGCGAGGCCCACCATCACGAAGCCGTCGGGGGTGGCCCGCCGGGCCAGGGCGGCCAGGCGGCCCCGCTCCCCGGGCTCCAGGTAGGGGCCTTCGCCGTTGGAGCCACCGATCACGACCCCGTGCACCCCACGAGCCCACAGCCGGGCGACGTTGCCCTCGTGGGCGGCCTCATCGATCTCCCCGGCCGCGGTGAACGGGGTGATGATCGCCGGCATGACGCGGGGGGGAGTGCGCATGGGGGGAAGGGTATCGAGTCGCTACCCGTCGCCCGCTACCCGTCGCCCGCCAGAAGGGACAACCCGGCCGGGGCTCTTGCGGGTCGCGGGTAGCGGGCAGCGGAGTGACGTCCCGCCGCCTGCGGCGGCGGAGCTCGTCCATTGCGCGAGAATGTCGGCGGCAAGGAGGCAGTGTCCAGGTGACCACCACAGAGACGCCGACGCGGCGACGACGGTATCCCTGGCCGATCGAGTTCTATCGGTCGGCGATCGGCAAGAAGTGGGTGATGGCGGTCACCGGGATCGTCCTCATCGGGTACCTGATCGCCCACATGGTGGGGAACCTCAAGATCTTCCTCGGGGCCGAGGAGATCGACGCCTACGGCGAGGCCTTGCGCGATCTCGGGAAACACCTTGCCCCGCGGACTTCCGTGCTGTGGGCGATGCGGATCGGTCTGATGGCGGCGACGATCCTCCACATCCATGCCGCTTACACCCTCACCCTGACCAACTGGAAGGCGCGCTCGGGGCGGTATGCCACGCGCGACTATGCCGTGGCCAACTACGCCTCGCGCTCGATGCGGTGGACGGGGACGATCGTGGTGCTCTTCGTGGTGTTCCACCTCGCCGATCTCACCTGGGGGGCCGCCCCGGCGGCCACCGATCAGTACATGCGAGGTGCCATCTACAACAACCTGATCGCCTCGTTCGAACGCTGGCCCGTTGCGCTGTTCTACGTGATCGCCAACCTGGCGGTCGGAGTTCACCTCTATCACGCCACCTGGAGCCTCTTCCAGACTCTCGGGATCGCCGATCATCCCCGCTTTCCTCACTGGCGCAAGTACATCTCGTACGCGGTGACGTCGGCATTCGTGATCGGGAACCTGTCCATTCCGATCGCCGTACAACTCGGATACTTCGACTAGAAGGGTGTGACCGTGCAACTCGACGCCAGGATCCCGGCCGGTCCCCTCGCGGAGAAGTGGGACAACCACCGGTTCGAACTGCCCCTGGTGGCCCCGCCCAATCGCCGCAAATTCGAGGTGATCGTGGTCGGCACCGGCCTCGCCGGCGCCGGGGCCGCCGCCACCCTCGGCGAGCTGGGCTACAACGTCAAGGTCTTCACCTACAACGACAGCAACCGGCGCGCTCACAGCATCTCCGCCCAGGGCGGCATCAACGCCGCCAAGGACTATCGCAACGAGGGCGACAGCATCCACCGGCTGTTCTACGACACCATCAAGGGCGGCGACTATCGCGCCCGCGAGGCGAACGTCTATCGCCTTGCCCAGGTCTCCAACGAGATCATCGATCAGGCCACCGCCCAGGGCGTTCCCTTCGCCCGTGAGTACGGCGGCATGCTGGCCAACCGGTCGTTCGGTGGCACTCAGGTGGCCCGCACCTTCTACGCACGGGGACAGACCGGCCAGCAGTTGCTCCTCGGCGCCTATCAGGCCCTGGCGCGTCAGATCAAGCTGGGCACGGTCACGTCGTACACCCGCACCGAGATGCTCGACGTGGTGATCGTCGATGGGCGGGCTGTGGGGATCGTGGTGCGTGACATGGTGACCGGGGAGGTCTCGAGTCATTCGGCGCACGCCGTCGTGCTCGCCACCGGCGGGTACAGCAACGCCTACTTCCTCTCGACCAACGCCAAGGCGTGCAATGTGACCGCGATCTGGCGGGCGCATCGCAAGGGAGCGATGTTCGCCAATCCATGCTTCACGCAGATCCATCCCACCTGCATCCCGGCCAGCGACGAGTTCCAATCGAAGCTGACGCTGATGTCGGAGTCACTGCGCAACGACGGGCGCATCTGGGTGCCCGCGAACGAGGGGGAGGCCCGCCATCCCCGGGACATTCCCGAGGACCAGCGCGACTACTTCCTCGAGAGACGCTATCCGGCCTTCGGCAACCTGGTGCCGCGCGACGTCGCCTCGCGCGCCGCCAAGCGTGAGGTCGACGCCGGCAAGGGCGTCGGAGCCCTGCACAATGGGGTCTATCTGGACTTTGCCGATGCCTTCGCCCGCCTCGGCAAGGATGTCGTCACCGAGCGCTACGGCAACCTCTTCGAGATGTACGAGCGCATCACCGGGGAGAACCCCTACGAGATGCCGATGCGCATCTACCCGGCGCCCCACTACACGATGGG
>DNGH01000075.1 GCA_003486285.1 Actinomycetota bacterium | reverse complement strand
ATCACGTTGGTCGGGATGTAGGCCGCGACGTCGCCGGCCTTGGTCTCGACGATGGGGAGGCCGGTGAGCGATCCGCCGCCCAGCTCGTCGGAGAGCTTGGCGCAGCGCTCCAGCAGGCGGGAGTGGAGGTAGAAGACGTCGCCCGGATAGGCCTCACGCCCCGGCGGGCGACGCAACAGGAGCGAGATCTCGCGATAGGCGACCGCCTGCTTGGACAGGTCGTCGAAGATCACCAGGGCGTGCTCGCCCTGGTACATCCAGTGCTGGCCGATCGCCGATCCCGAGTAGGGGGCATACATCTGCAGGGCCGGAGACGCCGAGGCGGAAGCATTGACCACGACGGTGTAGGCCATCGCCCCGGTCCGCTCGAGCACCTGCACGACCTCCGCGACCGTGGACGACTTCTGACCGATGGCCACATAGATGCACTTCACGCCGGAATCGCGCTGGTTGATGATCGTGTCGACCACGATGGCGGTCTTGCCCAGCTGGCGATCGCCGATGATCAGCTGGCGCTGGCCACGGCCGATCGGCGTCATCGCATCGATGGCCTTGATGCCCGTCTGCAGCGGCTCACGCACCGGCTGGCGCTGCACCACCGAGGGTGCCTGGGTCTCGAGGAGGCGGGTCTCGGTCGTGGCGATCGGACCCTTGCCGTCCATGGGGTTGCCCAGCGGGTCGATGACGCGACCGAGCAGGGCGTCGCCGACGGGGATCGAAAGCACCTTCCCGGTCAGACGCACCGGGTCGCCCTCCTGGATGTGCGATGCCTCACCCATGATCACGGCACCGATCGAGTCCTCGTCGAGGTTGAGGGCGACCCCGAGGAGGCCGCCGGGGAACTCGAGGAGCTCGGATGCCATGCACCCGGGGAGCCCTGAGACGCGAGCCACCCCGTCTCCGATCGAGATCACTTCGCCGACCGTGGCGGCCTCGAGCGACGGCGACCATCCCTCGAGGTTGCGGCGCAGTGCCTCGGTGATGTCCCGGGGGTTGAGGGTCAGTTCGGCCATGTGAAGTCTCTCCTCAGCGCTGGTTCAGGGTCTCGCGGAGTTGCTGCAGGCGGTGGCTCACGGTCCCGTCGATGACGAGATCGCCGACCCGAGCCACCACGCCGCCGATGACGGCAGGATCCACGACGATCTTCACCTCGACGTCCCTGCCGGTCGCCAGGTTGAGGGCGGCAGTGAGCCGGGCGATGGTGGCGGCATCCAGATCGACCGCAGTCCGCACTTCGGCAACGGCCTTGTCACGGGCCGAGGCGGCGCGCGCCGCCACCCGGTCGGCGATCGCCGGAAGGTCGGAGGCCCTCCCCGCGCTCACCACGAACCCGACCAGGTTGACCGTCAGCGGCGACGTCTTGCCACCGAGCAGATCGTCGAGCACGCCCTTCTTCCGCTCCACCGGCAGGCGGGGATCGGTGAGAGCCTCCCGCAACGGGTTGGAGGCTTCGAAGGCGCGGGCGATCCGGAACAACTCGTCGCCGACGCGCTCGAGCTGCTCTTCGGCCCGGGCGACCTCGAGGATCGCGGCGGCGTAGCCGTCGATGCGGTCGGCGGTGGCCATCAGGGACGCAACCCTCCCAGCTCGGCGATGTACTGCTCGACGAGCTTCTGCTGGGCCTTGGCGTCCATGGCGCCGACCACGGCCTTCTCGGCGACGGCCAGGGACAACGCCGCCACTTCGGCGCGGATCGCCGCAGCGGCCCGATCCTTCTCGGCAGCAGCCTCCTCGCGCGCCTTGCGCACGATGTCGGCAGCCTCGGTGTTGGTCCGTTCCACGGTCTCGGCGCGCAGCGACTCGGCGTTCTTACGGGCGTCCTCGACGATCTTGTTGGCCTCGTCGCGGGCACCGGCCACCTGCTTCTTGTAGTCGGTGAGCAGGCTCTCCGCCTCGATCTTGGTGGTCTCGGCGGCCTTGAGCTGCCCGATGATGGCGTCCTGGCGGGCCGCCAGGGTGCGCGCGATCGCCGGGCGAGCCCACACCCAGACGACCACGAGCACGATCGAGAAGGCAATGACTCCCGCGATCAGCTCGTTGATCTCGGGCAGCACCAGATCGGCACCCGAGGGCTCCTCGGTGTGGGGCTCCTCGACGACCTGGAAGAGGATGCGGGCCAGCATGTTGAGCATCACGATTTCGTCCCTCCGATCAGGCGATGAAGAAGAGGACGAAGCCGATCAGGGCGAGCGCCTCGGTGAAGGCAATGCCGAGGAACATGGTGGTGCGCACCATGTTCGCCGCCTCCGGTTGGCGCGCCATCGCCTGCACGGCATTGCCGGCCACGATGCCGATGCCGATGCCGGGGCCGATGGCGCCGAGGCCGTAACCGATGAGCGCCAGTGCGCCGCTGATGTCTTCCATGTGGGTCTCCTCCGATCAGTGTTCCGGATGCACCGACGTCTGGATGTAGACGGCGGAAAGCAGCGTGAAGATGTAGGCCTGAAGGACGGCCACGGCGATCTCGAAGAAGAAGATCGCCATCCCGATCAGGAACCAGCCGAGGCCGATGGCGGCTCGGGGTCCGATGTCGGCGACGTGGGACAGGAAGATCCAGCCGCTGCCCAGCAGCAGCGTGAGCATGACGTGGCCCGCCACCAGGTTGGCGAACAACCGGACCGCCAGGGTGAGGGGCCGGATCAGGAAGGTCGAGACGAACTCGATCAATCCCACCAGAGGGCGAAGGCCGATGGGGACGCTCTTCGGCCAGATGATCCCCCCGAGATAGGACATGCCGTTCTTGGCGAAGCCCACGAACACGAAGATCACGTACGTGAGCACGGCAAGGGAGGCCGGGATCGCCATGCGCGAGGTGATCGGGAAGTTGATGAAGGGAGTCACCTCGAAGAGGTTCCCGACGAGGATGAAAAGGAAGACCGACAGCAGATAAGGGAAGTACTTGATGCCGTCGTGTCCGATGATCCCGACGGCGATCTCGTCCCTCACGAAGCCGACCAGGCCCTCCATGGCGGTACCGAAGCGGGTGGGGACGACGCGGGGCTTGCGGAAGGCGAAGAACAACAGTCCCACGACGACGACGGCGGCAAGGAGCATGAGAAGCATCGCCCGGTTGACGTCGAAGCCACCGATGCTGAAGATCACCGGCGTCTCGAACAGCTCGTTTACGAACTCCGGCTTGCAGATGATGTCGGTCGCCGGGTCGCACTCTGCCGAGGCCGCCCAGATCAGTTGCTCCACTCCAACTCCCTTTCCCGTCCCTTGGCCACCGCGACGGCCTCCCACCCGAGGAGGGTCAGATACGCCACCACGACAGTGATGCCCAGGGCGATCCGATCGATGTCGGTCAACCGCGCCACCGCCAGCATCGTCAGTGCGATGAGGCCGAGGCGCAGGAAGAACCCGAGCAGGGCGGCGGCATGATAGGCAGCCAGGGAGAGGCGCGCCGCCACCGAAAGCATGGCCCCACCCAGGAGGAAGTAGCCGGCCACGATGAGGACCCCGAGGGCCGACGCCACGCCTCCCGCGGCCCCCCGGAAGACGGTGAAGATCACCACCAGGACCGGTCCGACGACGACGGCGCGACGCACCGTGTGGCGGGCGAGCACCGATTCGATGTCACCCGTCATGGTCGGCCACCTGCCACATCCTCCAGAAGCCGATCACCGAGCCCGCCACGATCCCGGCCACGACGAGAACCGGATCGGTGCCGAGCCAGGCATCGAGACCGAGGCCCAGGAGCATCCCCGAGAGGATCGACGCGAAAAATCCTGCGGCGTGGTGCTCGGCGGTGACCGCCTTGCCCAATTCCTGGTGATACGAAGACCGGCTCACGCCCCCCCCGGTGTTGGTTCGCTCGTGACAGTTTTCACAATGTAAGGAGGGCGCCGGAGCGAGACAAATCCCGCCCGACACCGATCACACGTGGCCGGGGAAGTCCGGCGGATAGGCGGGGAAGGCCGCCGCCAACTCGGCGATCCGGGACCGCACCCGGTCGAGTGCTGCCTCCGACCCCCGCTCCCGCAGTGCCGTCGACAGCAGCCGGCCGACCTCGGACACCTCCGCCTCCTTCATTCCGCAGGTGGTGGCTGCCGGCAACCCGATGCGGAGTCCCGAGGCCCGGTACGGGGGGCGGGGGTCGAACGGAATCGTGTTGAAGTTGAGTGTGATCCCCACCGTCGAAAGCAGCCCTGCCGCATCGCGTCCGGTGAGCTCCGGATCGACCGACCGCAGGTCGATGAGGAAGAGGTGGTTGTCGGTGCCACCGGAGACCACCCGGACCCCCTCCCCCTGAACCGCCGCCGCCATCGCCGCGGCGTTGCGCACGATCTGGGCGGCGTACGAGCGGAACTCCGGGGTCGCCGCCTCGTGGAAGCAGACCGCCTTGGCGGCGATCTGGTTGTTGATCGGGCCACCCTGGGCGTTGGGGAAGATGCCCTTATCGATCGCCGCGGCGTGCTCCTGGCGGCACAGCACCATCCCGCCCCGCGGCCCGCGCAGGGCCTTGTGCGTGGTGGCGGTGACGACGTCGGCGAAGGGCACCGGATTGGGATGGGCTCCGCCGGCGATCAGTCCGATGATGTGAGCGGCGTCGACCATGAGCAGCGCCCCGACCTCGTCGGCGACGGCCCGGAACCCCGCCCAGTCGAGGAACCGGGAGTAGGCGGAGTATCCGGCGACGATCATCCGGGGCCGTTCACGCTTGGCAACCGCAGTCAGCTCTGCCATGTCGACGACCTCGGTCTTGGGGTCGACCCCGTAGGAGACGAAGTCGTACAGGATCCCGGAGAAGTTCACCGGCGAGCCGTGGGTGAGATGCCCACCCTGGTCCAGACGCATCCCCAGGACCTTGTCCCCCGGCTTGAGCAGGCCGAAGTACACCCCCATGTTGGCCTGGGCCCCGCTGTGCGCCTGGACGTTGGCATGCTCGGCGCCGAACAGGTCGATGGCACGGGCGGCGGCGAGAGCCTCCATCTCGTCGATGAACTCGCAGCCCTCGTAGTAACGCTTCCCCGGGTAGCCCTCCGAGTACTTGTTGGTGAGCACCGAACCGGAGGCCTGCATCACGGCGCGGGAGACGAAGTTCTCCGACGCAATCAATTGCACATGGGTGCGCTGCCGCTCGACGTCGCGAGCGATGATGGTGGCCACCTTCGGGTCCACCGCTTCGAGAGGGCGAATGACGTCCATGGCTGACCTCCGAGGCCGAGGCTAGCCGGGGACCGCACCTGCCGGTCTGGCGGCGGCAACACGGTCGGCCACCATCAGCGCCGGGAACGGCACGAAGGCGGCGACCACCACCGCAGCCTCGAAGGCGACGATGGCGAGCAGCAGCACCAGCACGCTCGCCACCCCGACGAAGGCGATCCGCAGCGGGACCCGCTGCGGCGGATCGGCACGGAACACGAACGCCCCGGCGACGCCAAACGACAGCACCAGCGACGAGGTGGGGTCGCGGATCAGGGACCCGGCCGCGAGGTAACCCGCCACCGCCAGCGGGGAGACCAGCAGCACCAGGCGGAAGGGATGCGCCACGCGGGAGACCCGGGCGAGGATGGTGAACGCCACCGGGACCATCACCACCGACAACGCCAGTGCCATCCGGGCGGCGTCGGTATTGCCCTCATCCTGTTCGTAGATGGCGGTGATCACCCCGGTGAAGGCGAACCCGAGCACCAGGGTGGCGGACAGGACCGCGGCCCAGCGCCGCTTGCCACTCGGTGGCGGGAGCGCCGCCGGCTCGGTGGTGGGACGCACCTGGCGCCTTGGGGAGAACTGCTCGTGGTACTGGCGCTGCTGCGGTGCCGGGCTGGGACGCGACCCCTTCTGCCTGCTCATGGCTCCCAGGCTACGGGACCGGGACGCAACACCACAGCCGTGCGACCCGTCAGGTCGATCACCGTGGAGGCGGCACCGCCGGACCCGGCACCGGGCACATAGACCGCGACCCTGTCCCCGAGGGCGGTGCGCGCCGCGGTGTCGTCGCCGGCGGGCGGTTCCCCGGAGCGGTTGGCGCTGGTCACGGCCAGGGGACCGGACCTCGCCAGCAATTCCAGGGCGATGGGATGATCCGGCACCCGGATCGCCACGGTCCCCTTCTCGGCGTCACCGATCCAGCGCGGGGTGGCCGGCATGCGCCGCACCACCACCGTCAGCGCTCCCGGCCAGTAGCGCTCCACTCCTTCCGGGATCATCCCCATCCCCCGGGCATCGGAGAGTGACGCCGCCAAGATCGGGATCGGCTTCTCCTCGGGACGTCCCTTCACCTTGTAGAGGCGCCGCAGTGCCGGCTCCTGCTCCGGATCCACCCCGATGCCGTACACGGTGTCGGTGGGCAGACCGATGACCAGGCCCTGGTGGAGGGCGGCAAGCGCGGAGTCGAGGTCCGGCGTGGTCACTCCCGAGCCTGCAGCATGCAGCTTGCAGCCTCGCCGGCGACTGCGGAGGGGCTGCCGGCTGCACGCTGCACGCTTCTCATACGCAACACGACGCCCCCTTGCGCGCCACCAGGATCCGGTCACGACCCGCCAGGTCCATTCGCACCTCGCGGTCGAAGGCGGAGAACAGGCCGTCGACCTCTTCCCTCTGGCCATCGCCGATCTCGCAGACCACCCATCCCCCGATCCCCACCCACCAGAACGACTCCTCGGCGATGCGCGCCAGGACCTCGGTGCCCTGCGGACCGGCGAAGAGCGCCAGGCGCGGCTCGTGATCGACGATCTCGCCCGGAAGGTGATCTCCGGTGGCGACGTACGGGGGATTGGACACGATCAGATCGATACGGCCCTGTAGATTCGCCGGGAGTGCCGTGAACAGGTCACCCTGCAGCCACTCCACCTCCAGGCCCGTGAACTCGGCATTCTCCGCCGCCAGCGCCAACGCCTCCGAACTCACATCGACCCCGATCACCCGGGCCTCGGGAAAGGAGTGCTTGAGCGCCAGGGCGAGGCAGCCGGACCCGGTTCCGAGATCGACGATCACGGTTCCCGGACCGGCCGAGCGCAGCGACACCACCGCCTCCTCCCAGACTCGCTCGGTCTCCGGCCGAGGGATCAGGGCGCGGCGATCGATCTTGAGGGTGATCGGCCCGAAGTCGACAATTCCCTCCAGGTACTGCAGCGGCTCCCCCCCCTCGCGGCGGGCCACCAGCG
>DNGH01000199.1 GCA_003486285.1 Actinomycetota bacterium | reverse complement strand
AGCTGACAGCTCACAGCCAGAGAGGGCCGCGGGGTCCGCGCCGCGTCCCGTGCCGGTGTCAGCCGATTCCGGTGATGGCGAAGACGACCAGGCCCTGACTCTCGTCGGTGACGAAGAGGTGGTCGCCCACCACCTGGACGCCGGTGACGATCTGGAACGTTCCAAAGGTGCCCACCAGCGTCGGCGCCTCCGGATCGGTGACGTCGAAGACGGCGATGGCGCCGAGGGCACCCTGGTCGCCGACGACCCCGACGAAGGCATGGCCATGCGCCACCGCGAGCGGGGAGGCGAAGCCCGGGGACTGCACGGATCCGAGCACCACGGGTCGGGCGGGGTCGCTGACGTCCACCGTGGCGAAGGCGCTGCCCAGGGTCAGGTAGGCGATGTCGTCGATCACCACGACGTCGATGACCCAATCCGGGGAGGGCCAGTGGCCAAGGAGATCGGGCGCGGCCGGGTCGGTCAGGTCGAACAAGTAGAGGCCATCCCAGCCTGCCGAGAAATAGCCGATACCGTCCGATACGAACACATCGGCAGGATTTCCGGTGCTGGCCGGGGTCTCCCACTCGAAGACGAGCGCCGGGGCACCGGGGTCGGTCACATCGGCGACGCCGACATAGTCGTGACCGGCGACGTACAGGTAACCGTCCACGACCTCGAGGGTGTAGAGCGAGCCGACCCGGTTCGTTCCCATCGGCAGCGAGATCCCACCCGACCCGTCGACGGGAAAGACGATCACATCCTGCGACGCGAACTCGTTCGACAGCGCGTAGACGTACCCGCCGGTGAACGCCACGGCGCGGGCATCGGTGACCCCGAAGGTGTCCAGGGGCCGCGGCTCCGCGGGGTCGCCGATCGCCAGGCGCGTCACGCCGTCGACGCCGTTGGCGATCACCAGCATGGAACCGTCGATGTCGAAGCCGTAGACCAGATCTGGAACGCGCCTCCCGGTGGGGTCGAGGTCCGCCGGAGCGAAGCGCCCCACCTCCTCGAGGGCGACCGCCACCACGGGCAGGGTCGTGGTGGTCGTCGGCAGGGCTGCCGTGGTCGGGGTCGGTGAGTCGCTGCGGAAAAGGAGCGCAACGGCGAGCACCACCACCGCTGCCAGGCCGATCCCGGCGCCGACCGCCCAGCGCGGCAACCTGGTGCGGCGCCTTCCGGCCGAGGCGGGAGCCCGGTCCAGGGTGTCCCGGTCCACCTTCCCGCCGGCCAGCAGGGTCGCCGTGGTCCGCGCCAGCCTGGTGATGTGGCGCTCCAGCGGCGGGGTGAGCGCGTCGAGCCAGTGCTCGGTGCCCAGGAAGTAGGCCATCGCCCCGGTGGGATCCACGCTCTCGATACGGAACGGGAGGATGATCACGTCACCGGCTACGGCCCGCTCCACCTCGCGAACCACCTGGCGCGAGCGGTTGCTGTTGGCCGACAGGATCAGGACCATCACCTTGCTGCCGGCGATGGCCGTCACGATGGCGTCGCCCCAGGACGTGCCCGGAACGATGTCGCGCGGCGCCATCCAGCAGCGAATGCCGTCCTGCTCGAGGCGGGCCACCACCGCGTCGGCGGTCGGCTTGTCCTGCTGCGAATACGAAACGAATACGTCGTGGGCCATTGGAAGCGTCTCCATGATCCCCGGTGACTCGGCTGCCGCCTAGGGTCGCAAGACCCCGACGCCCACCCGAGTGCCACTCGTCGTTCGGCGCCTTGCCAGTACCCTCCGCGCTGCGCCCCGCGGCGCGGAGGTGACGGTTGCGCATTCCCTATTCGCTGGTGCTGGCGGGGGCCGCCTTCCTGATCGCCTTCGCCTTGACCCCATTGGTGATGGTGGCGGCGCGTCGGTTCGGTGTCGTCGATCGGCCCGGACCGCGTCGCATCCACACGAAGCCGATACCGACCGCCGGGGGTCTGGCGATGGCAGTGGCGGTGCTCGGGGTGGCCTGGGGGGCGCGTCTCTTCTCCGACGCCGCCCGCGACACCCTCGAGATGCGCCCCTTCGTGGGCATCACCATCGCCGCGGCGATCGTGGTCCTGCTGGGGCTGATCGACGACATCAAGGCGCTCAGTGCGTGGTGGAAGATCGCCGGGGAGGTGGTGGCGGCCTGCGTCCTCTACGCCTATGGGCTCGGCATTCCGTTGCTGACCAACCCCTTCGGCGACCCGATCGCGACCGGGGTGTTCGACCTGCCCCTCACGATCATCTGGGTGCTGGTAGTGGTCAATGCGATCAATTTGATCGACGGGATCGACGGCCTGGCGACCGGTGCCGTGTTCATCGCCGCGGTCACCCTGTGGTTCGCGGGCCGTACCAACGGCGACTTCTACGTGATGTTCATCGCTTCCACGATCATCGGTGCCACCTTTGGATTCCTGCGTTACAACTTCCCACCGGCAAGGGTCTTCATGGGCGATACCGGAAGCGGGTTCCTCGGCCTCCTCCTTGCCGCGGTGGCCCTCCTCGAGAACCGCAAGGGAACCGCGGCGATCACGCTCTTGTTCCCCCTGGTGGCGCTGCTGGTGCCGATCTCCGACAGCGTCATCGCCTTCGCCCGCCGCGCCATGGGAGGGCAATCGGTGTTCAATGCCGACAGCGAGCACATCCATCACCGCCTGCTGCGCATCGGCCTGTCACACCGTCACGTGGTCTACGTGATGTGGTTCCTGTGCGCCTACTGCGGTGTCATGGCGGTGGTTCTGGCGACGCTGCCGCCGGGTTACGCAGTGCTACTGGCCGTGTTCCTTGCCTTTGGAGTCTTCTTCGCTTTTCGCGGCCTGGACTTCATCGACCGGGTACTGGCGAACCGCCCGCCCAACGACGCCGGATGAAGCGGTCGGCTCCGCCCACCCTGACGCGCGCCGCCACGGGTGGCGCTTTGTGGATGGGTGGTTCGCTGAGCCTCCAGGTGCTCATCGGGTTGGTGGCGCAGGTGATCCTCGCTGCGATCCTGACGGCGCACGACTTCGGGTTGTTTGCGCTCGTGATCTCGACGTCCTACCTGCTCAGTAGCGTCGGCAACTTCGG
>DNGH01000173.1 GCA_003486285.1 Actinomycetota bacterium | reverse complement strand
ACTGCCTCAAGTACGGGCTCACCATCCACAACGTGCTCGCGGTGCGCGCGGTCGATGCCGACGGCGACGTGATCGAGGCGGGCGGCGAGGCGCTCGATTGCGCGGGCTACGACCTGCTGGCGCTGCTCACCGGCAGCGAGGGCAACCTCGGCGTGATCACGCGCGTCACCACGCGCCTGCTGCCGCTGCCGGAGCGCACCGAGACGCTGCTCGCCGCCTTCCCTTCGGTGCGCCAGGCCGCCGGGGCCGTGGGCGAGATCATCGGCGCCGGCATCATCCCGGCGGCGCTCGAGATGATGGACCGTCCGCTGATCAGGGCCGTCGAGAACTTCGTCCATGCCGGGTTGCCGGTCGATGCAGCCGCGGTGTTGCTTGCCGAGGTGACCGGACATCCGGTGGGCATCGCCGCCGAGGCCGACCTGATCGTCGCTGCCGCCCTCCGCAACGGTGCCTTCGACGTCCGGGTGGCGGCGGACCAGGCCGAGCGCGATCTGCTGTGGAAGGCGCGCAAGTCCGCCTTCGGCGCCATCGCTCAGATCGCACCCGACTACTACCTCCATGATGTGGTGGTCCCCCGCACCAGGCTGGTCGAGACCCTGGAGGCGATCTACGAGATCGCGCGCCGCCACGATCTGCTGGTGCTCAACACGATCCACGCCGGAGACGGCAACCTCCATCCCAAGTTCGTCTACGACGCCACCATCGCCGACCAGGCGCAGCGGGTGAAGCAGGCGTCCGGGGAGGTGGTGCGCCTCGCCATCGCCTTCGGAGGTGCCTTGTCCGGCGAGCACGGGATCGGCCTGGAGAAGCGTGACCTGATGCCCCTGTCCTTCAGCGCCATCGATCTCGATGCACAGGCGCGGTTGCGCGAGGCCTTCGACCCGGAGAAGCGTTTCAACCCCGGCTCGATGCTGCCGGCGGGGTCGCGGTGCTTCGACTTCGGGCGTGCACCAATGGGTCCACCCCAGGATCAGGTGTCGACCCGGGGAAGGGTCGGCACCTGATGATCCCCGTGGCCCATTGCTGCACGCCCGTCGGGCGTGCACCAATGGGGACCTCGGCGTGACCGCGCTGCGTACCACTGTGGCTCGCCTGTTCGGCCGCTTTGCCGCCGACGTGGAAGGGGCGCCTGAGGCCGAGTTCACGTTTGCCCCGAGCACCGCCGAGGACACCGCGGCCCTGCTCGACTTCGCCGCAGAGCACCACCTCTCGGTGGTGCCCTGGGGTGGCGGTACCCATCAGTTCGGGCCCCCGACCGAACCCGACGTGATCGTGTCCACCCAAGCCCTCGGGGGCGTCGACTGGCACCCGGACGACCTCACGGTCGTGGTCGGTGCGGGGATCCCCGTGACGACCCTCGAGGAGCGTCTTACGGAGCGCGGCCAGAGCGCGGTGCTACCGGAGCACCCGGGCGCGGCGACGTTCGGGGGAGTGATCGCGGCGGGGGCATCGGGGTGGCGGCGGCTCCGCTTCGGGCCGACACGGGACCGCATCCTCGAGGTCGTCGCCGCCACCGGTGACGGCCGGGTGATCCGTGGTGGTGGTCAGGTGGTGAAGAACGTCAGCGGCTACGACCTCCCGCGCCTGTTCACCGGTTCCTTCGGTTCGCTCGGAGTCATCACCAGGGTGTGCCTGAAGCTGTGGCCGATCGGTGCCGCGACCGCGACCGTGGCCATGGACGATCCCGTCCGTGCCCTGGCGATCGCCCAGCGTCCCCTGGCGATCCTGCAGACGGCGCGTGGTGTATCGGTGTACCTGGCCGGAACCCAGGCCGAGGTCGAGGCGCAGACGGTGGCACTCGGCGGTGAAGCCAGTGCGGGTCTCGCCTGGCCCGATCGTCCACATGGCGATGTGGTGGCCACGGTGCGAGTGCCCCCGGCGCTGGTTGCCGACGCCATCGAACGGGTCGCCGCCCACGGGTTCGTCGCCGCCCACGGGGTGGGGGAAGTTGAGGTCGCCGGGGCCATTCCTGTCGACGCCGTGACCGCGTGGCGGAGCTGGGCCGAGTCGCATGGTGGGGCGCTGGTGGTCACCCGTGCCCCGGCGGACTTCGGGGTCGATCCCTGGGGTACGCCGCCGGCGACGCTCGACCTGCAGCGACGGATCATGGCGGCCTTCGATCCACTGGGCGTGATGGTCCCGGGTCGCCTGCCCGGAGGGATCTGATGGCGTGGTCCACGCCGTGGGCTCCCACCTCTGCGGAGTTGCGCGCCTGCGTCGAGTGCGGCCTCTGCCTGCCGCACTGCCCGACCTTCCGGCTCACCGGGGACGAGACCGCCTCGCCACGCGGGAGGCTCAACGCCATGAGCGCCGTCGCCTCCGGTGCAGTCCCACTGGGCGCCGCAGTCGCCGAGGTGCTCGAGTTCTGCCTGCAGTGCCGCGCCTGCGAAGCGGCGTGTCCCTCTCTGGTGCCGTTCGGGCGCGCGATGGAAGGCGCCCGCGCCGAGTCGGCGGCGGCACTGTCGCGCTCTCGCTTGCGGCGTCGGATCGCGGGGCGATGGATCGCACGGCGTGGTGCGGTCCGTGTCGCCACGGCCCTTGCCGCCGTGGGGCAGCGCCTCGGTGCCGGACACTGGATGCCCGGGCGCCTGCGGCGGGGGTTGCGGGGGATGCGGCGCCTTCCCCTGCGTCCCCGGTCGGTGCTGGGCACGACCCATGAGCCCGCCGGGCCGCCCCTGGGCACCGTGGGGCTGCTCGCAGGCTGCGTCATGGATCCCTGGTTCGGCGGGGTGCATCGGGCGCTGATCGCGGTGCTCACCGCGGCCGGGTACCGGGTGGTGGTTCCGGAGGGCCAGACCTGTTGCGGTGCTCTCGCCACGCATGAGGGCGAGGCGGCCGCTGCGGAGCGCATGGCTGTGGTGAATCGCGCCGCCTTCGCCGGGGTCGACCTGGTGGTGGTCGACGCCGCTGGATGCAGTGCCCATCTCGTCGGCCACGGCATCGGGGTTCCGGTCGAGGACGCGGTCGTGATCGTGGCGCGGTTGCTCGACGAGGGTCGCCTGCCCCGGGTGCCTCCCACCGGCACCAGGGTTGCGGTGCAGGACCCGTGTCATCATCGCCACGCCCAGCGCATCGTGTCGGCTCCCCGCACCATCGCCGCCGCCGCCGGGTACACCCCCCTGGATCTCGACCCCGATGCGATGTGCTGCGGAGCGGCCGGGCTCTACTCGGTGGCGCAGCCGGAGGCCTCGGGTCGCCTCGGGCGCGCCAAGGCCGATCAGGCGGCGGCACTCGATGTCGATCTGGTGGTGTCGGCGAACCCGGGTTGCGAGATCCAACTGCGCAGCCACCTTGCCGCAGGGATACGCGTGGCCCATCCCGTGGAGGTCTACGCCGCCGCGGTCGGGCTGATCTGACTCAGGCGGTGACCGGAGTGTCGGTGCTGGCGCGGATCACCAACCCACCGGCCTTCACGTCTGCCTGCACGGTGAGGATGGGGGCATCTGCGGGAAGCGTCTCCGGATCGGGGACGTCCAATTCGACCTGGCCCTTGTCCACGTGCTGGACGACGTAGACCCGCCACACGGCAGGGACCGTCAACTGCACCCCACCCGCCTTGACGTCGAGATCGACGTGAGCGCCCTCGGACGACAGGGTGGCTCCGGTGAGGTCGAGGTCCATGCCGCCGAGGCGGACCTTGGCCTGGATCGACCGCAATGCCGTCGCGTTGCTGGCGACGGCGGCCCCGCCGAGGAACGCCATCACCCGGAAGCTGTCGTCGTCGGGGGTGGTGCCCCCCTGGAACTTCTTTTTCACGCGGCGCCCCGCCAGCCACATGGCCACGGACACCGCCATAAACGTGATGAGGACGCGAATGAGTCGTTTCACGTGCCCGACGCTAGTCCTCCAGTAAGGGTTGGAAGACGCTCCACCCGGTCTCGTCCGAGGTCGAGGCCCCGGGGAAGTAGGTGATGGCGGT
>DNGH01000213.1 GCA_003486285.1 Actinomycetota bacterium | reverse complement strand
AACGGCCCCGGCCGGGGGCGGGTCACCACCCGACACGCCGCGATCAGGTCGAGGAGTGCGATGAGTTCGTCCGGCCCGGCAACCTCTGCGGCCTGACCTGTCACCAGTGCCGTCGCCAGCGGGATCCCGGGGAGGGCATCCATGAACACCACCCCCAGGTCCGGTTGCCATCCCAGGCTGCGGGGGATGGGAACCGTCGGCGCCAGCGCGGCGTGGATTCCCTGGAGTTCGGCGACGTGCTTGGGCCGCACCACCTTGACGAACAGGCGGTGGTTGGCGGTCCTCACCTCGATCACGGCTCGGCGCCCGGCACGGTAGGCCCGCAGCTGCGTCGTCGGTCTCCCGTCGTCGACGCCCAGGTCCGTCAGCATTGCGACCAGGGCGTCCGGGTCGAGGACCGCGGCGAGACCGGGAAGGCCGGGATCCTCGGGAAAGCGCCACAGCGCCACCTCGCTCTCCCCATCGGATACCCGCCGACCCCCCTCGGGGAGGCCTTGTCCATACATCGCGGTCAGCGAAGTGGTCTTGCTCTCCCCGGCGATGGTGACGGCGTAGCGAACGGTGATCCGTTGTCCGGGCTGATAGGCGATGTCCGCGATCCGGACCGCGGCGACGGCATCGGGCGCCAGCGCCGTGTCCAGGATCGCCCGCACCGCCTCCGGGTCGACGAGGTCTGCGAGGAGCGGCAGCGCCGGATCGTGGGGGATCGACATCTTTCTCCCTACGGGAGGGGTGGCGGGGAACCCTAACCACGATCGGAGAGGCGTCGGGCTGCCGATCAGGACGTAGCCTGGAAACCAGTGCAACCAACCGTGCCTGCTGGGCGTGATAAGGCTGTGAGTGACGCCGAGATCTGGAGCCGTCACTGCGACGAGCTGATCCGTTACGCCACCGTCCTGGTGGGTCCTGCGAGCGCGGAGGATGTCGTGTCCACGGTCGTGTTGCGTGTGTTGCAGCGTCGGACGCTGTCCGACCTGGTCGATCCCCGACCGTACCTGTTCAAGGGTGTGCTCAACGAGGCTCGTAGCGTGGCGCGCCGCAACTCCCATCACATGACTGCGGCCGACGACTCGGTGTCACCGCCCGACGTCGATCCCGAGGTGCTGGTCGCGGTGCGCCGTCTTCCCCCGCGGCAACGCGCCGCGGTGTATCTCACCTACTGGCGCGATCTTCCGATGGTGGAGACGGCTCAGTTGATGGGCTGCGGGGTCGGCACCGTCAAGCGGTATCTGCATTTGGCGCGGTCCCATCTCCGGGAGGTGCTCGATGAGCGATGAGATGTCCCCCGAGGCGACGCGGGCGTTGCGATCCGCCCTGGGTCACTTGGAGAGCCAGGCCCCCGAACCACCGCAGCTGCCCGTGGGTGCGCCCCTTCCCACTCCCCGTTTCTGGTCGAAGCCGGCAGTGGTCGCAGTTGCCTTTGCGCTGGCCGCCTTGGTGGCGCTCCCGGGGCTGTGGTGGTTGCGCTCCGGTGATGACGCGGTGGGGACAGACGCGTCGACCACCTCCACCGCCAGCGTGACCTCGACGGCGGGGACAACAACCACGACGACAGTCCAGACCACGTCGACGAACCCTGCAGTCAGGCTCCCCGAAGCGGGACCGATCTTCGGTGAGACAACCGGGGTGGTTCTTCTGTTCGATAACGGGATTGACGGGTTGACAGCCCTCGACCCCGACCATCGCCTCGTCGCTCGCAGTCTGATCGAGGGTCAGCGCCCCGGGGACGAGCCCTTCTCGATGATCCGTGTCGCCGACAAGCTGGTCGTTGGATGGGGTGAGCCACATGCGGTCGACATTGCGTCGTGGGAGGCGAGGTCCCTGGGGTTGGCGACGATCTTCGTGCCTGCCGTCGAGCCGAATCGGGTCTGGCTGATCGACTACGGGGACCGTATCGGCGCCCACACGCCACGGGTCTGGCAGGTAGACGTCAACACCGGGGAGGCGCTCGGAGATCCCACCGAAGTCACGGGGGGAGACCCGAAATTCGGGATTGCGGGTGGCCTGGCATTACAGACCGACTCGGGGCTCGTTCTGTGGACGATGGACGGCGGAGTGGTGCGGAGCCTGGAAGCCGGCAGTCCCGCGTGGGCGCATGACGCCTCGGGTGACGTGCTGGTGTGGTGCGATGCCTACTGCGATGAGTTGCAGCTGACGGACCCATCGACGTTGGCCACCGAGCGACATCGACCGCCAACGGGCTACGACACGTTTCGGTCGGCTCGCCTCTCGCCGAGCGGTGACTATCTGGCGGCATTGGTGGGCGGTCGGGAGGAGCACACCGGGGCGGCGATCTGGTTGCTCAACCGACGAACAGGCGACGTCACGGTGGTTGCCGACGCCGAGACCCGAGTCGACTTCTTGGCCTGGACACCCGCCAGCGATCAGCTCTTCGCCAGCTCATCGTCGTACCGCCGGGATCGCACGGTGATTTGGAGGTACGACCTCGACGAAGAGCAGTTCGGTGCCGTCGTGCTCCCCTTCGGCGGCGCGATGACTCCCATCATCGTGGAGACTTCGCTCGCTTCCGCCTATTTCGGTGAGCACCTGGTTCAACCCGCCGAGTGCCAAGCTCCAGGCGCGCAGCCAAGCGGCCGGTCCGGCATCTGCACTTTCGCCCTATAGCTGTTGGTGGGCTGTTCAGGCTCTGGTGGGAACCCTGGGGTCCCGAGCCGGTGCGACGGCGTTGACGCTCCCCTCTCCGACCAAGCGAGGTTCCGAAGCTGTGGGACATCGCGTAACTGCTCGATTCGGCGTAAGGTTTCAGGGATGCCTCCCATCGTGGACTCCAAGGCCACCCGAGCAGGAGTGCTGGCCCATCGACTGCTCAGCGGATACGTCCGCAACGACCCGACTGCGATAGAGCACGTGACCGCCGAACTGACCCGTGAGGACGACCCGGAGTTGTTACTGCTCGTCCTCAGCCGCGCAGTCCAGGTTTCGACTGAGATACTCGTCATGCTCGCGGGCCGGGTCGGAGCCAATCCCGCCCGCGCCATCGACGACGCCTTCGTCACCAGGCCGCCCCGGTAGGGTTTCCCGGGTGATGGCCGAGACGCTGTATCAATGCGCGGACTGCGGTCTCCACTACACCGACCGCTAGATCGCCGACGCCTGCTACCAACACTGCATGACCCAGCACGCCTGCAACCTGGAGATCACCAGGCACTCGGTAGAGCGCCAACCTCCGAATTCCACCAAATCACGCTGACCCATTGCCGGCGTGACGGTCCTACGGCGTGAGTGGGATCGTGGTCTCGGCTATCAAGCCGGCGAGTGCGTCGGCGTGATCGGCCAGGAGGTCCCATTGCACTTCCACCTCGACCGCGGTCCACACCTCGGTCAGGCCGGAGGAGGCGTGACAACTGGCGTCGGTGACCGCGGCTTCGACCCCGCCGTCGATCGGCGGGTCATACACCGGCGACGTGGTTTGGTAGCCGGCGTTCTCCATGCACTCAACCCACTCGGCGAGGACTGCGATGGCGCGCGGGTCCGCATCCCTGGATCGGGCCGACTCGTCGGCGAGCCACCGGACTCGGTCGTACACGCTCGCCCACGCCACGAAGCTCCCAAGGACCGCGTCCGCCCCTTCCTCGAGACACCCGCCGACGTCGACCGACGAGTTGCCGCCCTTCCACTCGTCGATCGTGGCCCTGTCTCCGCGTCCAAAGAAGGCCTCCCGTTCGAGCGCAGGTCGGGACTGCATCGACCCTTCGGCGAGGACGCGGTCGGCAACCGGGATGGCGTAACCATTCTCGGCTGCTGCGAGCTCATCGGTGATGCCGAACCGTTGGTCGCCGAGTAGCTCCGAGGCCCAGGGGGATGGCTGGTAGGCGAACCCCTTTCCCGCCATGCAGGCTGTGATCGCGAGTTCGATGGCATCGTGAAGGTCCGGATTCCGGAGGACCAGGTCCTCCAGGACCGCCAACGGCATCGACCCTTCCGGGGTGGTGTCTGCGAGGACTGCCAGTAACTCCTCGGCACGTTCAGAAGGCGGGTTTGCTACAAGACCGGGCAGGCCGGTGCCGGGTCCAGAGCACGCCGTGAGCATGAGTAGTCCCAACCCCAGGATCTGCTGCCGTGTCCGCATCCTCAAAGGTGCCTTCCTGTTGGTCGGATCTTGGCAGGGGTTCCGAACAACGCAGCCCGTCAAGAGGCAATGACTCGATGTAACCCGCGCGGGGTGTCGGTGGCGACTTATGGTCAGGTTGAGCTCAGACAGGATCACGGTATTGCACAGCGACCGGGACCTTTACGAAATGCACAGTCGCGAGGTGACAAGGTTTGCGGCGTCCCTGGTGGGTCCCTCGGACGCCGCCGACGTCGTTCACGACGCCATGGCGGCGTTGATCGCCTCCGCGGCGCTCGCTGGTGCGGACAATCCCCGGGCGCTGATGTACCGGGCGGTGCTGGCCCGGGCGAAGACCGTCCAGCGGTCGGCGTTTCGACGTCGAGGTCGCGAGCGTCGCTACGCCGAGAACGTCGTTTCCGCTGATCCAGAGGTCATACCCGAGGTGGCGCGGGCGGTGGCACGCCTCAGTCCACAGCAACGGGCCTGCATCTTCCTCACGTATTGGGAAGACCTCACACCGCGCCAAGTCGGGGAGCAACTTTCCATCGCCGAGGGCACCGTGAAGCTGCACCTGGCCCGGGCCCGGCAGAACCTGAGGGAGGTTCTCGATGACTGATCAGAAGATCGACGAGCAACTCAGGCGCCTCAGCAGAGCCGTTGCCGAAACCAGCCCGGAGCCCCCGGAACTCGCCGCCGACTCACCGCGGACCAGGGCGGTTCGCCCGGTGCGGGCCACATCGTGGAGTTTCGCCGCCGCGCTCGGGTTCGGGGCGGTGACCCTTCTCGCCATCGCTTGGTGGGGACCGGGGTCGGACGAACCCGAGGCACCGGTGGGAGATGCGGCGGACTCGCGTTGGGATTGGATCCTCGAGCACAGCGAGGCGACGGACGACGAGACCCTCAGGATCGCCGAGCCCTCAGCCACTCCGGCCCCCGCCCCTGCGTTCGACTACGCGGCTCTGGGAACCGAGCAGATCCTGGTGATCTCCGATCCCGCAGTGCCGACGCTCGGCGTCGCTGACACCACCTTGCTGGCACCCTTTGTGTATGTCGGCACGGTGGCCGACACCGCCGCGGGCGGATACCTGTTCCACTCCGACGGCGGCAACGGCCCCATACGCTCGACCCTCGAAGACGGGACTCTGGTGCCCGTGACATGTCTTACGATCTCGGTCAAGCCGGTCACCCACTGCTACCCCGACATTGAGCCCACCGCCAACGACGGCCTCATCTCCGCGGTGAGCGGAGTCTCCTCGAGCGCTCCCCAGGGTGACGTCACGGTGAGTATGTGGCTCCCACGGGAGACGGCAGTTGCGGTCCTGAACCTCGACGACGGGCGCTCCTTCGTACAGCGGCCCGTGGCCGGAGTCGCAATCTTTGTGATCTCCGACCTCGACAGCGCCGCAGTCGAATCTGCCGAGGCTCGGAGCGCCTCCGGTGAAGTGATCGTCCATGAGGGCTTCCTGGAGCAGTGGGCGTCACTCCTGGCCGAGGCCGAACTCTCTGAGCGTTGCCAGGCAGCAGACCACGTCGTCGCCACGTACCAGCCGCGACTCGGTGACGATGTCCGACTCGAGAACGCCTGGATGGTCGAATCCACCGATCCCAGCCTCGAAGCCTGGTACTTCATCTCGGCCACCGTTGTGGGAGGTCCATTGGATGGGCAGATCGCCACGTGGGAGTTCCCGGCGTTCGGCGGCACCGTCGATCCCGTCAACACCCCACACCTGTCGATCCCGGCCAACGAAGTCGCCGCCGCCTTCGACATTGGCACAGACCCAGTTCTGCTCGACAACGTGCACCCCGAGGCGTATGGGTTCACCAGCTGGTCGGAGGTCGAGGGATTCGAGCTGTCACAGCGGTGTGTCGGATTGAGCGCTGAGGTGCCGTAGGTTCCCCCGGGAATCCGGCACTAACCCATTCAGCGTTGCGGGCAATCCCGGTCGCGCCCATCCTCTTTCTCGCCTCCGACCGGCGGGCCATTGCCCGATGATCGAGCGAGGGCGCCGCGTTTCGGCCCCCTTTGGAGACCAGCGGGTATCGTCGAACTCACCGAGGAAGAGTGGGCGCTTCTGATCGAGGCCACCCCTGAGACACCGCCCGTGACGACTGGTCCGCGGCGTCGTAGGGCCGCTCACGCCACCCCCGGATTCCGGTTTGGCTTCCCCCCTTCTCCTCTCCCGCCCGCGCTTTGCGGGGAGAGGAGAAAAGGGATGGCGAAACCGGAATCCTCCACCCCCCGTGGCTAGCGGCGCTCCAGGTTGGTAGCGTCATGCCAACTGTGTGGATCGGCGGTATCAACTTTCCTGAGCCCGTCATCGAGGCGCAGCGTGCCGGGAAGTTGGTTTTGTTCGTCGGCGCGGGCGTGTCGCGAGGCTCACCTAGTGACCTCCCTGACTTTGGGACTCTGGCAAACGAAATCGCTGCAGAAGCTAGAGCGAGCGGTCTGGAAGGAGAACCCCCCGACAAAGTGCTGGGGATTCTGGTGCCAGCCCCCAAAGTGGAAGCGCAAAGGCCCCTGGGACCACGATCACCCCAGTGAGCGACAAGGAATGAGGGGCATCTCACCTCATGTCACCCACGGACTCTTGGGCATCCGGGTATTTGGACTCTGCCCCAGCGGCGTGCGAGAGGGGTACCCCTTCGATCATGCGTCACCAGGACGGGACTGTTGTGTTGGTAACCGTGATGCTTGCTGTCCTCGCGGTTTCCTGCTCGGGCGATTCGACCAACCCGTCAACAGCGCCTGAAGCGCCGTCGTCGGTGGTATCGACCGCGCTTCCCTCGACCTCTCAGCCCGCACCTGATCCCCTTGACGCACAACTGGCCTCGCTCCAAGAGTGGGTCGTCGACGCCCGCGGGCTGGAGTTCCTGGATCCGGTCGGGGTTGAGTGGATGACTGCGGCGGAGGCGGAGGCGCGATCGGCACTGCTGATGGTGGGGTGGCCGAGTTTCGATCTCCCGTTTCAGCTCTTCGGAGTTGACCCGTCGGTCTCCGGTGATCCGTTCCCCTGGTGGGGTTCGTATGCCGAGGGGGAGATCTGGATCAACTCCGAGTACGAAGCGGAGGTGGCACCGGCGGAGCTGTTGGTTCACGAGCTGGTGCACGCCGTCACCGACCAGCACTTTGGGCAAAGCCAAGCGGGTCTCGACCTGGTGGCGGCGGGTTCCTATGGCGACCGCTTCGAGGCGCAGCACATCCTCGCCGAGGGCGACGCGTCATTCGTGGGCAGTGGATACCGGTTCGCGATGTCAACCGGCGGGCTGTGGGACCCGACCACGACCTTCTGCGGGAAGGTCGAACCGGTTGCGTCGATCGGGTTCGATGCCTGGTACCTGGCGGGTGAGGCATACGTGTGCCGCCTCTTCCAGGAAGGGGGGTGGGCTGCGGTCAACGCCCGGTATCAAGATCTACCTTCGACCGCCGAGATCTGGGGTATCGCCTGCGATGCGGGCAACGTGGTTCCGATGGCCCCGCCAGAGGGGTGGGTGTCGGTGTTTGCCGACGCCCGAGGGCCACTGTGGTTTGCCAATCTCGCCAGCTTCCGCGGCGCGGACCTGAGCGGACTGGGATCGTGGTGCTACGACTATCAGAACATCGTCGAGAGCCAGGACGGCCTTCGAGTGATGATGATGGACATCTGGGTAGACACTGAGGCGGATGCCGATCTGATCGCGGACGCCGCTAAGACGATCTTCGAGGCCGCCGAGATCGACGTCATGTCGCGGGTGATGACCGAGGGCCGGTGGGTGGGCATCCTCTCTACGCTGGGGGACATCGACTGGTGCGACTTGCCGAATTGGTGTTCCTACGTTGAGGCGGCTTTCGGAGACCAGTCCCTGATGCTGACGACCGCCGGAGCGGTCGGGGGCCACAACGCCCACCGTGGCATCGTGCTGGTGACGTGTCTACTTGTAACCCTGTCGGGTTGCGGCGACGCTGAAACCGTCGATTCGAGCGCACCGTCAGAGTCCTCCCCGAACGAAGGTAGGTCGGAAAGACACTGTGGCGGCTTGCCCGGCGATATAGCGTCCGCTTGAAGGGTGAGGGCTCGTTCAATGACTGGTTTTGGACGATGATCAGATTCGTTTCGCGGAGAGCGCTATGGGGCCTAGTCACTTTGGCACTCCTGGTGTCTTTTGCCTTCATCGCTGTGAATCTTCTGCTCCCGTACGACTTCGCCGTTGGTCTCGGACAACGGTCACGAAACATCGAGCGGATTCGTGAACAGCTCGGACTGGATCGACCGCTGTGGGTGCGGTGGCTTGACTACATGTGGCACTTCGTTCGGGGGGACCTCGGGGAGTCCTATGACGGCTATCGAGTGTCAAGCTACATTTGGAGTCCCTTACCGACGACCGTGATGATCTTCGCGGTTGGCGGAGTCGTGGCCTACCTGCTCGGTGAATGGTTGGGAAGGCTCGTTGCGTGGAGTAGGTCACGGGTGCTCACTGCGGCGAGCAGCACGGTCAGTGTCCTGCTGTTCTCGGCGTTTCCGCCATGGCTGATCTTCCTGCTGACGTACTTCGTCGGCGACCGATTGGCGCAGTTGCGATCCTGGGCCGGGCTGCAACCGGTTACCGGGACGGCACCCGGAGGTCCGATCGCCGTCGTCCTAGCCGTTGGTCTGCTCGTGGCGTTCATCACGGGCATCGCGTTGCGGGGTTGGGCGCGGCGAAACCAACGCCGGGCATTGGGACTTCTAGCGATCCCGGCGGGTCTGGCGGGATTCGCTCTCGGCCTGGTCATCAGCGGTACTTGGACCGACGCCGTCGATCAGATGCTGTGGCCGAGCGCGCTCACCGCCATGTTGGCATTGATCTTGATCGCGTTCGGAGAAAGCATGTTGGTGATGCGGGCTGGGGTATCGGCCGAGATGGCTGAGGACTATGTACTCACGGCGCGGGCCAAAGCGCTGCCTGAGCGGTTGATCCGCGACGGTCACGTCGCCCCCAATGCGGTGCTGCCGACTCTGTCGCGGCTGTTCACGAGCGTTCCCTATCTCATCAGTGGCCTAGTGATCATCGAGCTCTCATCGGGGACGTATGCGCTCGGCAGCCTCTTCTTCTATGCGATCGAGTCGGGCAACGTACCGATCATCATCGGCATCATCGCCATCGTCGGCGTCATCGGGCTAGTCCTCCGCATCGCCCTTGACATCGTTCAGGCGATCATCGACCCCCGGATCATCCGAGCTGACGGAGAGCCGTCATGACTCACGCGACGCGTGGCCACGAAATCGGCGGATGGGCCGACACCCGAAAGCGACTTCGCAACAACAAGATGGCTGTCGCCGGATTCACCGTCCTCTGCGTGTTCGCGATCCTGGCGTTCATTCACCCCATTCTGCAAGCGACCGTATGGTCCGACAACCCTGCGGTATATCGGCCGGTCACGGGTCACGATTCGACAATCGACAATCCATCAGGCCCTTCCTTGACTCACCCCCTGGGCACGGACCCCCTCGGACGCGACGTCCTAAGTCTTATGACCCACGGCCTTAGGCCCACGTTCCTGGTAGCTATCGCGGTCGCGCTCAGCGCCGGGACCATTGGTCTGGTCGTGGGTGCCTCCTCGGCCTTCTACAGGGGTCGCTACGACCGAGTCATGAGCCACATCTCCGACGCGGTCGTGCTCCTACCACCGCCACTGATGTTCCTCATCGCCAGCAAACGCGGCCTCCTAGGCCCCTTTGAGCTTGGACTCCTTTACGGGCTGTTTGCGGGACTCGGCCCAGCTGCGATCGTGGTGCGGTCTCGGGCACTGGCCATCATGGAGAAACCCTTCATCGACGCGGCCCGCTCAGTGGGCGGAAGTCCACGGTGGATCATCACCCATCACCTGCTCCCTGCTGTGGCTCCCCATGTCGCGGTCGTGACCCTCGGCAGCGTGGTCGGAGCCCTAGTCACCCAAGGGTTCGTCGAGTATCTCGGAATCGGCGAATACCGCTACGGCCTCGGCAACCTCGTCTACAACGCCATGTCCTACCAGAAGGTCCTGCTGACAGGTGTGCCCTGGAGCGCACTCATGGCCGGGGCTCTCGGCATCTCGCTACTCGCATCATCCTTCTACATGATGAGTGCAGGACTTCGACAGGTCATCGACCCACGACAAACGCGCCGAAGGGTCTAGCTATGGGTGTATGGCAGCGCGTTGGCCAAGACCTGACAGCAGCCTTGATCGCAGTCGGACTGGTCTTGCTGACCACATACGGAGCGAGCCGAGTGTTGATCCCGGCGGCGCCTTCTCCCGACGACACTGAACAGACGACCTCCGGTCGCGACCCAGTCGCGGAAGTCGAGGCTCTGCCAGAGTCCGCTGCTGTCATCGATGCCTCTGGGTTCGTCGAGGAACGACTCGTTCTCTACTACTTCGTCCGAAGCTTCCAATGGTCCCGGCCCGATGGCTCGTCAAATGACGTTGACGTCAAGTACCAAGGATCTGGAGCCGAACTCACCGTGTTGGTGCGCGGGATCACGGTCGGAGTTCCGCGAACCGACCGGATGACAATCGTTCTGACCCTCGACGGAAAGACCTTCAATGCTCATCCCGGCGACTGCACTCTCATCTTCACCCGCTTCGAGTACTTCGCTTCCCACGCAGACCCCACACGGCTGGTTCCCTCATTCGCCGCTGAGTTGCAGTGCAGCGACCTGTCTGCGCTCCGCAGCGGCGAAACCCTGTCTCTAATCGCTGCGTTCGACTACTGAGGCACCAACCGACGGATCAGATCCAAGCCTCGACCTGGTGCAGCTAGCGCGAGGGTGCTCACCCTTCAAGATTCCGGTTTGGCCTCCCCTTTTCTCCTCTCCCACCCCCGCTTTGCGGGGAGAGGAGAAAAGGGGAGGCGAAACCGGAAACCTGCTCGCGCTCATCCAGCACCTTTCAATGCCGACGACTCTGAGATTCAGAGGATGGAGGTTCAGTTCATCCGCCGCGAGCGGTCCAACGACCCGGCAATCGGGTACAACCAGTGGCCCACACGAAAGGACACCCGAGGGTCACCTGGTCTCCTTTGAGTTTGACGTCAGCGTTAGCCGGTGTCCCTGCGGACCGGACTCATCGAGGTAGAGGCCAGGTTCGGGGATGAGATGATCGCAGTAGCCGGTGCCCATGAAATGTTCGCACGCTCGAAAGTCAGCCCACGGGTCGAAGTCGGACTCAGGGTTCCGAACGATGCCCACCCGAAGGCCCAACCACAACAGAAGAAGGCTGAGGCCGAGAGCCCCCCAAAACGCTCGGTGCCACCGTTGGACGCTCCATCCCCTGCTGGACCGGTAGTGGGCGAAGACAGCCGACGCAACAGCCAGCACGAGGAGAAGCGGCGGCCACTCCAACATGGGACGAAGGATACGGGACCGGGTGGCGACTTGCCTCAAGGGGCGTCCCCGAATCGAGTATGGGTGAGTCGGCTGCGGTCTAGCGCTCCCAGCTATGCGCAGGCCCTAGCCGCCGAGTCGGTAGTGCGTCAACCGGAAGCTGTTAGGGGGCAGGGATGCCGCTGGCTATGACAGCGAGTAGTGCGGCGGAGGGTGGACCAACTCCCTCCCAGCCTGTGGGTAGAAGAATGAGGGTCATGGGGATGCCGCCAGCGAAACCGTCCCATCGCCCCATCGACTCGTTGAAGCCCAAGCTCACGCGCTCTGTTCCGATCCACCCCCCATCCACTCCTCGGTGCCGACAAGCCCACGAACCGACTGCTCGTAAGCGACTCGCACATCAGCTGACCCGAGGTGCCCTGTCCATTCAGGGGAGGCGAAACCGGAATCTGAGAGCCGAGCCACGCCGACTCGTCGGCGACGGACACACCAGGACACCATCCCGCATAGCTGATATATCTGAGGCGCACCCGACAGCCCTATCCCCGTGAAATCGTGGGAGCGCTAGCGGCTGGACCGGGACCATGCCGAGATGAGCGCAAGGTTGACCCCCTGCCACCCAGACACTTCTACAGCTGTGAGACAGGGGCGTCCGATGATGCCTCCCGAGCCTTAGGAAGGGAAGGCTGAGATGCGCCAGAGGTCAACTGAGGGGTGGTTCGGGATGCGCCGTCTCCCGATCCTTCTCATCGTCAGTGCTATCTTCGTCAGCGGGACCGCCACCGCGTTGGCCTCCGACATCGATGACGGAAACGGCCACTGGCCCGTGCTCCAGGGCAACCATCGAGGGGATGATGTCAAGGCGCTCCAGTGGCTGCTTCAGGGTTGGGGATTCTCGCCACCCGCGATCGATGGCATATTCGGCTACTACACCACGTTGGAGGTTCAGGACTTTCAGACCTCTCGGGGGTTGGCCGCTGATGGCTATGTCGTCGATGAGGACTGGGGACCCCTCACGCCAACACTGAGGCTGAATGGCATAGGCCAGATGCCGAGCCACGTCAAGGCGCTTCAGCACCTCCTCAACGTCAAGAGGAATGCCGGCCTAACGGTCGACGGGGTGTTCGGAACAGCTACCGACGCCGCGGTGCGCAGCTTTCAATCGCATGCAAACACCTACCTCGACTCGGCTGACGATCTCATCGTCGATGGGATTGTTGGAGATAACACATGGCGGCAGCTCCTGTTTCACTACGAGCACATGGAGGTGGGGAGCTATCTGTGCAACCCCGGAAGCCCGCCAGGGTCTCTGAACGACTCTGAGGAGTGGGGGCACACCTCAACAGTCGGGGCAATCGAGAAGGCCGGACTCCTGTTTTACAACCGGGTCTGGGGGGGCACACCCGGACAGAGCCGGTTGGCGTTCTGGGACACCTCCGAGGAACACGGTGGCGATATCCCTGACCATGGCACGCATGAGGTCGGTCTTGACGTCGACTTGGGCATGGTCTTCGACGACGGGGACCAATGTGACGTCCGCCAGATAACGTGGACGTTCAACCATCCTTCATATGACCAAGCTGGGACGATCGCACTCATCTCCGACATTCGGGCTGGCGCCGACTTCGACGGCAATGGGATGATCCGACTCTTCTACTACAACGATCCCGTGGTGATTGCCAGCTTCCCTGCTGGTCTCATCTCAGATCAGGGTGGCTCGTCTCACGACTATCACATCCACGTTAAGTACTGCACGCGGCCGAATGAGGGACATGCTTCCGACTACGAGGTGAACTACACACTGGGGACGTGCGCATGAAGACGAAGTATCTCTTGCTAGGCGGAGCGGTTGTCCTGGTTGGCGCTACGGCATGGGTCGGAAGCGTCTATTTCGCAGAGACGAATTCATTGGGTCCCACGAGCACCACCACCTCGACGCCTTCAACAGAGCCAACGACGTCCACGACGACGTCAGTTGACCAGGTCGTCGGTCCGAAGGTCCTGCCTGGACGGGACCGAACTGGCATCACCGCGGCGCGTTCCGGGTTCATCGACGCGTCGGGAAGGCAGGTATCTGTTGTCACCGTCGACGGTGACTATGTCCTCGTGGATGCCGATAGCGGCGAGACCACAGTCGTGTACAACGCTCGTGACCTCACGCTTTGGCTCAGCGTGGGAGTGCTCCGGACTGGTTCCGTGAGTGCCGACGATCCGTTCCTAAGGGCTCAGATGGCGGCACAAGGCCTAGTTGCCTTGGCCCTAGAGACCGGCACATCTGGCATCCGAGACGTCAACGGGCGCCAAGTCGTCGAAACCTCGTATGAGGAAGACTTCGTCTTCGACGGGGTTCAAGTTGTTCGGGAGCACACTGTCACGGTCGACATTGAGACCGGCCTGATAGTCCGACACGACATCGACCAGAAGTCGCCTGAAGTAGCTCCTGAGGACGCGAACCGAGAGTCTGTCGCAGGTGACGTCACCACGGGCTTCTCAATCGACGACGACGTGGTCGCGGAGCGGGCCGCAGAGCAGACGATCGACGATGGGTACCAGCTGCTCTCGTCGATCGCGGAGGCGGAGGCCCTCGCCGGCTACCCCGTCTCGACCCCGAGCTGGATGCCCGAAGGTTTCGTTCTTACCCAGATCGCCTACGGCTCCAACCCCGGAGGCATCATGAACCGCCAGAGCGTGGTTGTTCTCACCTACAGGAACTGGGCGTGGGAGGTCGACGTGACGTTCAGAGACGCGAGCGTCCAGGAACAATGGGATGACCCGTTCGATCCAGAGCAGCTGCTCACCCCGACCACAGTGGTGGGGGCGTTTGAGATCTTCGCGAGCAACGGAACCTTCCCTGCCCATGCCTGGGGAGTCGACGACGGGCGGCTGATCACCATTGCGGGTGGCGTTGGGCCCGAGGCTCTCGCGAAGATCGTAGAGGGGCTTAGCGACTCGGCGTCCTAGGCGCAGGTCGCCTACCTGGCGTTGCAGTAGCCACCGAGAACCGAAACCCCAGCTTCACCCGTCTCATCGACGGCAGCCTAACCGACGACACCTGGTCCCACACGGCCAGGCACCCGCCTTACCACTTTCCGGTTTAGCTCCTCCCTTTCTCCTCTCCCACCCGCGCTTTGCGCCCCGGAAAGACCTACCTCTATACTGCGCCGCCGCGACTTCGGTCCCGACGCCCTTCCCTGAGAAGAGCGAGCCCGGCGGCTTTGCTGCCGGGCTACGCCGCTGAGAGGGCGGGTTCATACGAGTCGGCGTCTCCCCACGGGGCGAGGAGCCGGCTGACGCACGAGCAGCGTAAGCCCCTTGGGCGTGCGCCGCCCACGACAACGACATAGCGGAGAGGGCACGAGTGCCGACCATCCAGCAGCTGGTCCGTGAGGGCCGCGAATCGAAGCCGAAGAAAGAGAAGACTCCGGGTCTTGCCGGAGCGCCGCAGCGTCGCGGCGTGTGCACTCGCGTCTACACGGTTACCCCCAAGAAGCCGAACTCCGCTCTGCGCAAGGTGTGCCGAGT
>DNGH01000189.1 GCA_003486285.1 Actinomycetota bacterium | reverse complement strand
ACGAAGGCGAGCAGCCCCGGCGTGCCCCCTGTGGCCATCGCCGCCTGCACCGGGAGGGACACGACCCAGAGCAGCAGCGCCTGCAGGAGGAAGACCCGGAACAGGCTCACGATCCAATAGGGCCCTCTCCAGCGGCGCCGGAATGCCTGATAGCGGAAGTCCTCGCCCTTGCCCCAGTTACGAATCGTCAGGTGCAGCCCGAGGCGTAGCCCCCAGGCCGACACCAACGATGCCACCAGCAGGCCGCGTGCACCGGGGTCGTCGGCGAGGAGGTAGGCGGTCCAGGCGACGACGGCGAAGCCCGGTCCCCAGAACGGATCCACGATCGACGAGTTCTTCAGGGGGAGGCTCAACAGCCAGAGGGCGGTGAACGATCCGACCGCCACGGCGGCTGAGCCGAAAAGGATATCGCTCATGGGCTACCTGCAGGCGAAGCCGCGCTCTTCGGCGGCAGCGGTGATGCGATGGGCCATGCGGGGGAAGACGATGCGGTGCGGGATCAGCATCAGGTACCAGTAGATGCGGCCGGCCAGCCCCCGGGGCCGGAACCAGGCGGTCTGGATGAGGTCGGTGCCGAACTCGGTGTCGCGGATCTCCCACTCCAGCCAGGCGTTGCCGGGGAGTCGCATCTCGGCGCGCAAGCGCAGGCTCTGGCCGGGGACCACGTCCTCCACGCGCCAGAAGTCGATCGCCTCGCCGATGCGGGCCTCGGTGGGATGGCGGCGGCCGCGCCTCAGTCCAACGCCGCCGACGAGGCGGTCGAGCATGCCGCGAATCCGCCAGGCCCAGTCCACCCCGTAGTACCCGGCCCGACCTCCGATGCGGCTGAACGCCCAGTAGAGATGGGTCGCATCGGTGTCGGTCGGCATCACCTGGCGATCCATGAACACGGTGCCTCCGGACCAGGCCGGATCCGTGGGTTCCGGGGCGGCCGGCTGGGAGGCGGCGTCGGACCAGCGGGTGATCACTCCGCCGGGTAGCCGGCTGAGGGCGCGGCGCACCGCGATGCGGAACGGGGTGGGATCGATGGGCACCAGATCCTGCGGTGCGGTGACCACCACCTCGGTGCGCAGGCTCTCCACCAGGGGACGGGCCACCTTGGGGGGGAGCGGGGTCACCAGGCCGATCCACCACGACGACAACCACGGGGTCAGCAGGGGCACCGGGATCACGATGCGGTGCCGCAGCCCAGCCTCCTCGGCGTAGATCTGCATCATCTGTTCGTAACTCAGCACGTCCGGCCCGCCCACCTGGAGCACCTTGGTGTCGGTGGAGCGGTCCTCGATGGCGCCGCGCAGGATGTCGAGGACGTCGCCGACCGCCACCGGCTGGCATCGGGTGCGCACCCACTTCGGCGTCACCATCACCGGGAGCACCTCGGTGAGCGAGCGCAACATCTCGAACGACAACGACCCGGACCCGATGATCACCGCAGCCTGGACCTCGGTGACGGGGGTGGTGCCGTCGGCGAGGATTCGCCCCACCTCGTGGCGGCTGGAGAGGTGCCGGGAATCGGCCGTCGGTTCGTCGCCGAGGGCTCCCAGGTAGACGATGCGGCCGAGGCCGGTGTCGGCGGCCGCCGTACGAAGGTTGGCGGCGGCGCGCCGGTCGAGCCGGGCGAAGTCGGTGCCGGCGGCCATGGAGTGGACCAGGTACACCGCGGCGTCGCAGCCGACCATGGCGTCCTTGATGGAGCGCTCGTCGAGGAGATCGCCGGCGACCACCTCGACCCGGTCGCGCCACGGGTAGAGCGACAGCTTCTGCGGGTTGCGCACCACACAGCGCACCTCGTGGCCGGAATCGAGCAACCGGGGTACGAGGCGTCCGCCGATGTAGCCGGTGGCGCCGGTGACCAGGATCTTCATGGGGCGCGCGAGGCTAGATGCCGTCCGTGGCTATGCCGGATCCCGGAAGGCGTCGGAATCGACCTCACCGCCCCGCTCGCTACGCTGCCGCCCAGATTCCGATCCGAGGGAGCCCCCTGTGACCGCGTCGATCTACGTGATGCCGATTCGCGCCGGCAAGCGTGGTGAGTTCGGCGCGTTGGTCACCGAGTTGATGGGGGCTCGGCGCATCGAGTGGGCCGAGTCCCACCGCCGCCGCGGCGTCACTCGCCAGGCCGTGTTCGTCGGCACCCTCGAGGGTCGCGACATGGCGATCGTCTTCTCCGAGTCGGCCGACCCCGAGGCGGCGTTCACCTCGATCGCGGCGTCGGACCACCCGTTCGATCGGTGGCTCTCCGGCCGGATGTCGGATCTGCTCGAAGTTCGCATTGCGGTGGAGTTCCTCGCCGACACCGCGCCCAAACCGGGTCCGTGGCGGGGTTGGAGGAGGTTCCGTAGATGAGGCGACTGCTGGTGCTGGTATTGGCCCTGGGGATGATCGCGGCGGCATGCGGTGACGACGACGCGGCTTCCACCACCACGAGTGCGGCCGCCAGCACCACTACCGCGGCCACCGGCGAGGTATACCCGGCCGATATGGTCGATGCCTATATGGAGGGCTGCATCCCCGAGGGCGGCGAGGAGCTCTGCCGCTGCACCATCGAGGAGTACCAGACCCGCCTGACGTTCGAGGAGTTCCTGGACTACTCCACCAACACGCCGAATCTCGGCTCCGATCCGCTGTCCCTCGAGATCATCGAGGTATGCCTGCGCACCACCGACACCACCGGTACCACGACCGCCGGTGGCGAGCCGACTCCGTTCGCGACGATGGAAGACGTCATCGACGCCACCCTCTTGGACCTCGACGCCTTCTGGGATGCGGAGATGCCCGAGGTCTGGGGCATCGACTACACCACACCGATTGTCAACGGCCCGTACTACGTGTCACGTGGTGATGTGCCGACGTGCGGGGCGCCGATGGAGCCTGCCGGTTACCAGGGCAACGCCTTTTACTGCGGCTTCGAGGACACCGTGCAGTGGGATGCCGAGGGCCTGATGGCGCCGCTCTACGAGCAGTTCGGCGACTTCACGGTTGCGCTCGTGCTGGCCCACGAGTGGGGTCACGCCATCCAGGAGCGCTTCGGGTTCGACGACTCCGCCAGTCCCACGATCGTGTCGGAGCTGCAAGCCGACTGCCTCGCCGGGACCTGGACTGGCTACGTCGCGGCGGGAGAGAGCGACATCCTCGTCCTCGAGCCCGGTGACCTCGAAGAGGCCATGTCCGGGTTCCTCCTCATCGGCGACCAGTTGGGCACCGTCCCGCAAGGCGAGGGCGCCCACGGGCTCTCCTTCGACCGACTCAACGCCTTTTTCGACGGATACGACCAGGGCACCTCACGTTGCGCCGAGTACGAGACCCTTCCCCGCGACGACATCGTCGTCTCGTCGCAGATCGGCCTCGACCTCCTCGCCCAGGGCGAGGACGTGAACCTCCCCTACGAGGATACCGCCACCCTGCTCATCGAGGCGCTGGAGGCCTTCTGGGCGATCGTGTATCCGGACGTGTTCGGTGGGGAGTGGGTCCCGGTGTCGGGCATCTTCCCCTACGACCCCGACGGCACCGTGCCGACGTGCGGTGGCTTCTCCCCCGAGGTGACCGAGTTCAACGCGTTCTATTGCGCTGCCGAGGACTTCGTGGCCTGGGACGACCTGAACCTGTTTCCCGCGCTGTACTCGGAGATCGGCGACATGGCCATCGGCCTGGTGCTCTCCAATGAGTGGGGCCGCGCCGTCCAGGCCCGTGCCGGGCTTCCCACCGAGGGCGTCGGGGCCCAGTTGCAGGTGGACTGCCTGTCCGGGGTGTGGACCGCGGCACTCACCCACAACGACCCGCGGATTCCGATCATCCTCACCGCGGGTGATCTCGAGGAGGGCATCTCCGGTCTCCTCGCCCTGTCCGCCACGCCGGGGATCGAGGGAGCGGCTTCCGCCTTCCAGCGTTTTGCGGCATTCAAGGCCGGGTTCCTCGAGGGGATCACGGCCTGCGGCGTCGCGTGATGACTGCCGGGTGCCAATAGGCTGGGATCGGACCGGGTCCG
>DNGH01000242.1 GCA_003486285.1 Actinomycetota bacterium | reverse complement strand
CCAACAAGTACTCCCTGATGGGCGGCCTGCGTGCCGGCGCCCAGCTGATCGCTTACGAGCTGCCGCTGGTGCTCGCCGTGGTCGGCGTCGTGATCCAGGCGGGCACGATGTCGCTCAACGGCATCGTCGCCGCCCAGGCGGCCCCGGTGTTCGAGATCGGCGAGGTCGCCATCCGGCTGCCCTTCCTGCTCCAGGGCCAGGTGATCGGCTTCGCCATCTTCATCATCGCCATGCTCGCCGAACTCAACCGCACCCCGTTCGACATGCCCATCGCCGAGTCCGAGCTGGTGATGGGTTACCTCACCGAGTACTCCGGCCTGCGCTTCACGATGTTCTTCCTTGCCGAGTACGCCGGGATGTTCTCGATGTCCGCCATCGCCGCCACCCTGTTCCTGGGCGGCTGGTACCTGCCGGGGCTCTCGCTCGACACGCTGGAGTTCGTGGGACCGCTGATCCTGATGGCCAAGGTGTCGGTTCTGGTATTCGTGATCATCTGGTTCCGCTGGACCTTCCCCCGCCTGCGTGAAGACCAGCTGCAGGGACTCGCCTGGAAGTGGCTGATCCCCCTGGCCTTGCTCAACATCGTCGGGACCGCCGTGGCCAAGGTGGTGCTCTGATGGCGATCAAGTTCCCCGGCATCGGGTTGGTCAAGGGGCTGTGGCTCACGCTGCGGACGGTGATGAAGCGGCCGATCACGATCAACTACCCGAAGGAGAAGGAGATCGTGGTGCCGCGGGCCCGCGGCGTCATCGCTCTCGATGTCGAGGCGTGCACGGTGTGCATGCTCTGCGCCCGGGAGTGCCCCGATTGGTGCATCTACATCGAGGGCCACAAGGAGATGCAGCCGCCGGCCAAGGAGGGCGGGCGTCCCCGCAGCCGGGCCACCCTGGATCGCTTCGACATCGATTACGCCCTGTGCATGTACTGCGGGATCTGCGTCGAGGTCTGCCCCTTCGACGCCCTGTTCTGGTCTCCCGAGTACGAGTACTCCGAGGGTTCGATCTCGAACCTGCTCCACGACAAGTCCCGCCTCACCGAATGGCTGAAGACCGTGCCCACGCCGCCGCAGCTGGAGAGCCAGTGATGCAGTTCACCGACTGGATCGTCGATGCCCGCAACATCGTGTTCCTGGTGATCGCGCTGGCGATGATCGGGGCCGCGGTGATGGTCGTCACCAGCCGCAACGTGATCCATGCCGCGCTCATGCTCGTGGTCGCACTGGCAGGCTCGGCCGCTCTGTTCCTGATGCTGGGGGCGGAGTTCGTCGCCTGGACGATGATCCTGGTCTACATCGGTGCGGTGATCGTGCTGTTCCTCTTCGGCATCATGATCACCCGGGCGCCCACCAAGGCCGATCCGGTGCGCCTCGACCACAAGCGGCGCTGGCCGGCGATCTTCGTCGCACTCGGCACCTTCGCCACGATGGCCACGGTCACCACGATGGCCTTCGAGGATGCCCCCCTGCCCGAGGGGGTGTCGCGCGCCGCGGACATCGGCCAGGTCCTGTTCGAGCGCTTCGTCATCCCGTTCGAGGTGGTGTCCTTCGTCCTGCTCGCCGCGTTGATCGGCGGCATCGTGCTGGCCCGGAAGGACCCGGAATGATCGTCAACCAGTTCCTCGTGCTCGCCGCGCTGCTGTTCTCGATCGGCATCTACGGCGTACTGGTGCGGCGCAACGCGGTGCTGGTGCTGCTCTCGATCGAACTGATGCTCACCGCGGTCAACATCAACCTGGTCGCCTTCGGCCAGTACCTGCAGGATGCGCTCGTGTCCGGCCAGGTGTTCGCGCTCTTCGTCATCACCATCGCCGCCGCCGAGGTCGGGATCGGGTTGGCGATCGTGATCCTGATCTTCCGCAACCGCGCCTCGGCCAACGTCGACGAACTGGATCTCCTCAAATGGTGACGCTCACGACCCTGTTCGCCTACTCGGAGGGGACTGCCCACCTCTCCGACGGTGGCGTGCTCGCGCAGTGGGCCTGGCTCATCCCGGTGGTGCCGCTGGTCCTGATGTTCGCCATCGTCTTCTTCGGCAAGCGCCTTCCCGCCAAGGGGTGGGAACTGGCCGAGGCGGCGATGCTGTTCGTGGCGATCTACGGCGTGACGCTCCTGGTGATGAACGCCTCCGCAGGGATCTATCACGAGGGCGCCATCGAGATCGCCCGGATCGGCGCCTTCACCCTGGAGTGGGGCTGGGTGGTCGACGGCCTCTCGATCATGATGTACGCGGTCATCGGGATCGTCGGCCTGGCGGTGTTCACCTACGCCAAGGGCTACATGAAGGGCGACGTCCGCTTCACCTGGTTCTTCGCCGCCTTCACGATGTTCGCCGGTTCGATGCTCGTCCTCGTCTCGGCGCCGAACCTGATCCAGTTGATCGTCGGCTGGGAGGGTGTCGGCCTGGCCTCCTACCTCCTCATCGCCCACTACTGGGAGGACCAGGCCAACGTCGACGCCGGCAACAAGGCCTTCCTGGTCAACAAGATCGCCGACGTCGGCTTGTTCGTCGGGGTGATCATCATCGGCGTCACTGTCGGATCGTTCCGCTTCACCGACATCCTCGAGGCGGTCGTGGCCGGGGACTCGGGCCTGGCCCAGGTGGCGTTTTGGGGCGGCCTGGCCCTCTTCATCGGAGCGATGGGCAAGAGCGCCCAGTTCCCGTTCCACGTCTGGCTCCCCGACGCCATGGCCGGTCCGACCCCGGTGTCATCGCTGATGCACGCCGCCACGATGGTCACGGCCGGGGTGTATCTGATCGGCCGGATGTTCCCGCTCTTCCAGACCGATGGGTTCGCGGTCGACGTCAAGGCCGTGATGATCGTCATTGGGGCGCTGACTCTGTTCCTCACCGGACTGATCGCCCTGGTGCAGGACGACATCAAGAAGGTGCTGGCATACTCGACCCTGTCGCAGTTGGGGTACATGGTGGCGGCGATGGGAGCCGGGGCCTACACCGCGGGCCTGTTCCACCTCTTCACCCATGCGTTCTTCAAGGGCCTGCTGTTCCTCTGCGCCGGGTCGGTGATCCACGCGGTGCACTCCAACAACATGAGCGACATGGGGGGGCTGCGAAAGTACCTGCCGTGGACCTATCGCACCTTCCTCATCGGGTCGCTGGCCCTGGCCGGGATCTTCCCGCTGGCCGGGTTCTGGTCGAAGGACGAGATCC
>DNGH01000289.1 GCA_003486285.1 Actinomycetota bacterium | reverse complement strand
GCCAGATACCAGATGCCAGATGGGACGAGGGGTGCCGGGTACCGGGTGCCGGGTGCGAGGAGCGGTCAGCGGTCAGCGGTCAGCCAGAACCGACAAGGCGCCCTAGGCGACAGGCGACGGGCGAGGGGCGAGGGGCGACGCTCTTGCGGGTAACTGGTAACTGGTAACCGGTAACCGGGGCGGACCCCCTACCGCCGCGGGCCCTTCTGGCGCTTGCGCGGTGGGCGCGGCATGGCGCCGGAGGCCGGCATGGCCCCCGCTCCCGCGGTAGCGCGCCCTGCCGTCTCGTGCACCGCGAACTCCTCGGCACCACCGCGCCGTTCCAGACGGTTGCGCAACTTGATCCAGTGGCTCTCGCGCTCCTTCCACATGCCCACCAGTGGTGCGGCCAGGAAGATCGACGAGTACATGCTCGTGGCCACGCCGATGAACAGGGCAAGGGCGAACTCACGCAGCGTGGTGGCGCCGAGCAGGAACGACCCGACGACCAGGAGGCTTCCGATCGGGAGCAACGAGATCAGCGACGTGTTGATGGACCGCATCAAGACCTGGTTCATCGACATGTTCACAATGGCGCCGTAGGTGTGGCGATCCCCACGCTCCCTCTCGTTCTCCTGCAGCTTGTCGAACACGACCACCGTGTCGTACAGCGAGTATCCGAGGATGGTCAGGATGGCGATCACGGTGGCGGGGGTCACCTCGAGGCCCGTCAGCGCATAGATCCCCGAGGTGAACAGCAGGTCATGGATCAGGGCGAGGATGGCGGCACCCGCCATCTTCCACTCGAGACGCCATGCCATGTACAGGGCGATCACTATCAAGAACACGATCAACGCCCGCACCGCCGACTTGGTGACCTGGCTCCCGAACGTGGGGCCCACCGATTGCCGGCTGGCATCGGCAGGATCCTCCCCGAGGAGCACCGCGAGATCGGCAACCAGCGCATCCTCCGCTGCAGCCTCGAGCTGTGCCGTCTGCACCCGGATGCCCGAGCCGCCCACCTGCTGCACCTTGGCGCTGCCGACCCCGGCGTCGTCCACCAGCTCGCGTACGTCTGCGATCGACACCCCGTTGGGGTTGGCGAACTCGATCAGCGTGCCACCGCGGAAGTCCACACTCAGGTCGAGGCGGAGGAAGACCAGCGCGAACAGCGACACCGCGATGATCACCCCCGATATCGCAAACCACCGCCGCCGGTAGCCGAAGAAGTCGAACCGGGTGTCGCCGTGGTAGAGGTCGCGCCAGAGGCTCATCCGGTCGCCTCCGTCGGTCGTCCGGTGGCGCCGCGAACCGAGAACCGCCCTCCTTCACCGAGGCGGGTCTGGGCGAGGAGCGACACCGCCGGCCGCGTGTAGAACACCGCCACCAGGATGTCCAAGGTCGTGGTGATGAGCAGCGCCAGGGCGAATCCCTTCACCGAACCGATCGCCAGGAAGAACAGCAGGATGGCGCCGGAGATCGACACGGTATTGGCGGTGAGGATGGTGCGGATCGCCTGGGTGAATCCGTGGTCGACGGCCGATCGCAGCGAGCGGCCCCCATGCACCTCTTCCTTGATCCGCTCGAAGTACACGACGTAGGAGTCCGCGCTGACGCCGACGCCGACGATGATCCCTGCCACCCCAGCCAGGGTGAGGGTGACCCCCTGCCAGGCACCCAGTACCGAGAACACCACCAGGGTGAGTGCGCCCGAAACGGCCAGGCCGACGACGTTGATCAGGCCGAGGACCCGGTAGTACAGGATCATCGCCACCGCCACGAGGAGCAGACCGATGAACCCGGCGATGAGGCCCGCGTGGAGCGAGTCCTCGCCGAGAGTGGCCGACACGGATTCGACGGTCGACTGCTCGAAGGCCACCGGGAGGGCACCGTAGCGCAGAACCACGGCCAGGTTGCTCGCCTCCGATTCCTGATCGCTCGAAGAGCCGAGGGTGATCACCGCGGTGCCGCCGGAGATCCCCGTGGTCGGCGACACGTCGGCCGCGATCGCCGGAGCCGACTGGACAGTCTTATCCAGCACGATGGCGAACTGGCGACGGGGATCCCCGACCGGGAAACCGGCCAGCTCCTTGGTCACCTCGGTGAAACGCGTTCCCCCGTCGTCGGTGAACTCGAGCACCACGATCCATTCGCCTGCGATCGAACTGGTCCCCTGGAACTGAGCCTGGGCCCCCTTGAGGTCCGAACCGAGGATGCGCGCCGGACCGGTGTGGTACATGATCCCCCCGCCGGTCTGGAAGTCGCTGGCGAGGAAGGCGTCGAGTTCTGGATCGGGATTCGGGGTGAGCCCGGTGGTGACGTCGACGCACCCGGGTTGATCGACCTCGTCGCACCAGGTGACCCCCTCCGGGAGCACGACACCCTCCTTGGGATCGACCGGGAGGGTCGTCGTCGTGGTGATGGCGGCCGTCGTGGAGGTCGTGCTGCTCGTGTCGCCGGGAGCCGCGGTCGTTCCCGAAGCCGACCCGGGCACCGTGGTGGTGGTAGTGGAGAAGTCGAAGATGGGCGTCGTCGTCGTGGTGGTGTCGTCGAGTGCCGCCGCGAAGAAGACCGGGCTCACCCCGGGGATCGGGCTGATCGAGAGCACCTGGCGGAACTCGAGCTGGCCGGTGGTGCCCACCGCGGCCAGGGCCCGCTCCCGGTCGGTCACCCCGGGCAACTGCACCTCGACGGTGCGGTCGCCGACGACGGCGATCTCGGGCTCCTGCACCGATCCGAGGGCTTCGATCCGGCGGCGCATCACTTCCACCGCCTGATCGAGCACGTCGGCATCGGTTCCCGCAGGCGCCTCCAGCACGACCGAGAACCCACCCTGCAGGTCGAGTCCGAGGCGCGGCGTGGTCCCGGTGAACTGGGTGAGGGCGAGCAGCCCGAAGGCGACGGTCAGCGTCACCAGGAGAGTGATCAGGGCGCCGCGCCGCGACATCGGGCTAACCGGTCACCTTTCCCGCCAGGGCGCGACGGGCCACCCGCAAACGGCCGCCGCCTTCCACCTGGAGGACCGCGGTCGCCTCATCCATGAACTCGATCCGCCCGTAGATGCCGCCGATGGTCGTGACCTCATCGCCGACCTTGAGTCCCTCGATCATCTCCTGCTGACGACGCATCCGGGTGCGCTGCGGGCGAATCATGAGGAAGTAGAAGAGCCCGCCGAGGACGACGGCGTAGAGGACGAGGGTGAGCCACGTCGATCCCTCTTCGGCAGCGGTCTCGGCCTGGGCGAGGATGGTGATCATCGAACCTCCGGAGTCTGCCCCATCGGCGGCAAGGCGGTCGCCTAGCGTAGCCCTTCATTCCCGGCATCCGGCCCGCGCCGGTCGAGCACCCCTCGGCGAAACCCCTCGAAGCGACCGGCGACGATCGCCTCCCGCGCCTGCCTGAGGACACCCAGGGTGTAGGCCAGATTGTGGATGCTCATCAACCGATGCCCGAGCAGCTCGTCGGTGATCCTCAGGTGTCGCAGGTAGGCCCGGCTGTGATGACGGCAGGTGAAGCAGACGCAATCGGGGTCCAGGGGACCGGAGTCGGTGGCGAACTCAGCGCGGCGAATCGAGAAGTCGCCGTGGGCGGTGAGCGCCTTCCCGTGGCGGGCGAGGCGGGTCGGCCACACGCAATCGAACAGATCGAAACCCCGGCTCACGGCGTCGAGCACGCCGGCGGTGTCCCCCAGACCCATCACGTACCGCAGCTTGGACTCGGGCAGGACGGCGGCGACCGCATCGAGCGCCACGGCGCGATCCGCGGCCGACTCCCCCACCGACAGCCCACCGATCCCGAATCCGGGGAATCCGAGCTCCGCGGTGCGACGGGCGCTCATTGTTCGCAACTCCGGATCGACCCCGCCCTGGACGATGCCGAAGAGCGCCTGGTCGGAGCGGCGGTGCGCCGCCCGGGCCCGTTCCGCCCAGCGCAGGGTGCGCTCCATCGCATCGGACACCCGCTCGACGGGAGCGGGAAGGCCGACGAGGTGGTCGAAGACCATGGCGATGTCGGACCCGATCGCCTCCTGGGCCGCCACCGCCGACTCCGGGGTCATCCGTACCGTCGACCCGTCGTAGGTGGAGCGGAAGGTGACACCGTCCTCGTCGACGCGCGGGTCCAGGGAGAACACCTGGAACCCGCCCGAGTCGGTGAGCACCGGCCCCGGCCAGCCCATGAACCGCTGCACTCCTCCGAGTGCCGCGATCGTCTCCGCGCCGGGACGCAGCATGAGGTGATAGGTGTTGGCCAGGACCATGTCCGCCCCCACCGCGGCGAGATCGTCGACGCCGATCGCCCGCACCGTGGCCCGGGTCCCGACTGGCATGAACGCCGGAGTCGGCACCTCGCCGTGAGCGGTGGTGAGGACTCCGGCCCGAGCCGCACCGTCGGTGATGGCGATCGTGAATTGCACGGCACTCATGGCCGGCGCTCCGCGAGCATGGCGTCACCGAACGACAGGAACCGGTAGCCGCGCCCCAGGGCGGTGGTGTAGGCCTCCCGCCAGGCCGAACCCATGAAGGCCGCAACCAGGACGATGAGGGTCGAGCCGGGAACGTGGAAGTTGGTGACGAGGACGTCGACCACCTGGAAGCGATAGCCCGGAGTGATGAAGAGATCCGTGACCCCATCGAATGGGCGCAGGGCACCGCCGGCCGCAGCCGACTCGAGCGACCGGACCACGGTGGTGCCGATTGCCACGACCCGACCCCCGCCAGCCCGGGTGGCGGCGATGGCGGACACGGCCTCCTCCCCGACGATCACCCGCTCCTGGTGCATGGCGTGATCGGTGATGCGTTCGGCGGCGATGGGACGGAAGGTGTCGAGCCCGATCTCGAGGTCGACTGCCGTCATCATGATGTTGCGTCCCTCCAGGGCGGCGATGAGTTCCGGCGTGAAGTGCAGTCCGGCGGTGGGTGCGGCCGCCGATGCCTCGCGGAGGGCGTAAACGGTCTGATATCGCTCCGGATCGGTGAGCTCCCCGTGGAAGTACGGAGGCAGGGGAATCGTCCCGACCGATGCCACCGCCTCCTCCACCGACCCGCCGACGATCTTCAACACCACGACGCCGTCGGTGAGCGATTGACCCACCTCGAACACCACCGGTCCTGCGGTGAGCCTGGTGCCGCGCCGCACCCGGCGCCGCGGACGCACCAGCGCCTGCCAGGAGCCCGCCGTGTGGGGGCGCAGCAACAGCACTTCGACGGCGCCACCGCTGTCTTTGGTCGCCGCCAATCGGGCGCGGCGCACCCGGGTGCTGTTGACGACCACCAGGTCGCCCGGCGTCAGCAGGCTCGGCAGGTCGGCGACGACGCGGTCTCCCATGGTCCGGGTATCGAGCAATCGCGCCGCGTGGCGCGGTTCGATGGCGCTCTGCGCGATCGCTCGCTCGGGGAGGTCGTACCGGAAGTCCGAGGTGAGCATCGTGGAGAAGTTACCGGTTGCCGGGTACCGGGTACCGGGTGCCGGGTGCCAGGTGCCGGGTGCCAGGTGCCGGGTGCCAGGTGCCAGGTGCC